>CAKRKK010000010.1 GCA_934358235.1 uncultured Lachnospira sp. | reverse complement strand
GACTTAAAGCCTATACTGGAGCAGTCTAAGATAACCAAGGTGTTCTGCAATGGTGCGACATCAGCCAGATATTATAATAAATATCAGGAAAAGGAGCTTGGAATTAAAGCGGTAACACTTCCATCAACAAGTCCGGCAAATGCTGCATATTCAGTAGAAAGACTAGTGAAAATATGGTCTGAGAGGCTGGAAATGTAGCATATCTACCTTTCCGCATTTTTTTATAATGCTTTTTGTAGCATTTCCGCATTTTTTATTTTTATACTTTTGACACATACATATTGATATTGGGGTTAAAAGCCCCCAACTATGATACCTACGAATTGTTTCGTGCTGCGCACTCCCACAATTCTCCCCAACATTCGCATATCGTGGGATTAGCATCCCACTTTTATGCTCATATTGGGGCGGGTCACAAGGTCATTCATCCACCTAAGAGCAAGCTCATGTGGATTTAAACCTTTTGACACTGGTATCATTATATTGATATTGAAAAATAATATCATTAATAAATCGCTTAAAGTGGTTGAAATAATAAGCAAATTATAATATCGTTTAATGCATATGGTTAGAAATATCTAACTATATGCATTTGTTTTATTAGATGATGTGAAGTGTCAAAAGTAAATTTTGCCACTCACTGATGTATGATATTGCATTATATTAAAACGTATTGAAATGTGTTGAAAATGCATTGAAAATTAGGAGGTTGGTTAAAGCAGGTATGTCAGATTTAGCAGAAATATTAAAACTTCGTGTGTTACTTGCACTTTACCAGATGGATTATGAAAGCCGTACAGTAATGAATATATCAAGGATGCTGGGCGAAGAACATTATGCAATATTTAAGCTATGAAGGACGGACACATAATCGCAAAGGGGAATCCATCGGAGGTTATTACGGACAAGCTTATTGAACAGGTATATGGAGTAAAGCTTAATGTAACGCAGGTTGATGGAAAGCCATATGTGCTTACTGTCTGAATAAATATGAAGAAACGGAGATTATTGAATGAATTTAAAGAAAGTATTTTTGGTTATATTAGGCTGTCTTGGACTGGGGCTTGGAGCGTTAGGTGCTGTTCTTCCGCTGCTTCCAGCATTTCCTTTTCTGATGCTTGCAGCGTTCTGCTTTGCTAAAAGCTCAGAAAAGCTTCATAACTGGTTTACCTCCACAAGACTGTATAAAAAGAACCTTGAAAGCTTTGTTCAGGGTAAGGGCATGACAGTAAAGACTAAGGTAAGAATTATGCTTACAGTCACTATTCTTATGAGTATAGGCTTTATTATGATGCACGCAGTACCTGTTGGCAGGATTGTTCTTGGAATAGTGTGGCTATGCCATGTATTATACTTTATATTTGGCATAAAGACACTTAAGCTTGAAGAGGATTGTGCATAGGCAGCAAGGCAGATAAAAATACCATCCGTTTTAAAGCTATTTAAGCTTTAGCGGATGGTATTTTTGTTGGATAGTTAATTGGATTCATCAAACACTTTTTTGCCAGTTATGGGATCCGTTATGTCAAGCAAAGCCATAATAGTAGCCATTCTTATATATTTTCCATTCTGAACCTGCTCAAAGTATGCAGCTCTTGAATCAGCATCAACATCACGGGAAATCTCATCAACTCTTGGAAGAGGATGCAGAACGGGCATAGCTTTATCAGCCAGCTCAAGTTTTTCCCTGTTAAGTATATAAACATCCTTTAAACGTAGATATTCTTCTTCATTGAAGAACCTTTCCTTCTGTACCCGTGTCATATATAGGACATCAAGCTTAGGCAGAGTTTCTTCAAGACTGGATACTTCTTCGTAAGCCGAATTGGATGGCTTTAGTACATCATCCCGCAGATAATCGGGAATCTGTAATTCTTCAGGAGAAATAAAATAGAACTTATTTCCGCAAAAACGTGTCAGGCTGCTGACGAGTGAGTGGACAGTCCTTCCGAATTTCAGGTCACCGCAGAAGCCAATGGTCAGATTATTAAGTCTTTTCTTGCGTTGCCTTATAGTCATCATATCAATAAGAGTCTGCGTAGGGTGTGCGTGACCGCCATCTCCGGCGTTAATAACTGGAATGCTGGAATATATGGAGGCACATAGTGGAGCACCTTCTTTTGGGTGTCTCATTGCAATTATATCTGCATAGCAGCTTACAACTCTTGCTGTATCAGCAACGGTTTCTCCCTTAGATGCACTTGACTGGCTTGAACTGGAAAAACCAAGAGTTTTTCCTCCAAGACTTAGCATGGCAGATTCAAAGGATAACCGTGTTCTTGTGCTTGGTTCGTAAAATAAGGTTGCAAGCTGTCTGCCATCAGCGGCCTGTTTGTATGCCTGTGGATTCTCTGATATTCTTTCTGCGAGATCTAATATATTGATAGTTTCTTTAACGCTTAAGTCAGTAGGTGTTATAAGATGTCTCATAGCCATTCTCCTTTTAATAAGTATTCATCTCTCTTAGCACCAACAGATATAAAGTTGATGTCTGCATGAAGCATTTCTTCAATTGTTTCAATATAGCGGCGTGCGTTAACAGGAAGCTCTTCAAATGTTCTGCAGTGTGATATGTCTTCTTCCCAGCCAGGAACGTTGTATGTAACAGGAGTGCATAAGTCCAGATTATCAGTAGGATCAAATTCTTCAAGTGAGCCATTAGGGCTGCTGTAACCTGTTATTATAGGAATTTCCTTCATAGAGCTTAATACATCAAGCTTGGTAAGGGCGATTTTATCAGCCCGCTGGCATTTAAGGCCATATCTGCTTGCTACGGCATCAAAGGGACCGACACGGCGTGGGCGTCCTGTTGCAGCGCCGAATTCACCACCGGCAGTTCTTAAGTCCTGCTGCCATATTTCTGATACAGCACGCTCTGCAACAAAAGGTCCTGCACCAACACAGGTTGAATATGCTTTAAGTACACCTACAACGTGGTCTGCCTGTCTTCCGGGGATTCCAGCACCGATAGGACCATAGGAAGCTATGGTTGATGAGCTTGAGGTATATGGAAATATACCATAATCAATATCTCTTAAGGCACCGAGCTGTGCTTCAAGAATTACATTTTTGCCGCAGGACAAGGCTTTATCTATGAATGAACCTGTGTCGCATATGTACTCTTTGAATATATCAGCTTGTTTTTTACACCAGTCAAGAAGAGCTGGATAGGACATAGGTTCCTGATGATAGCAGCCAGCAAGTTCAAGATTCTTAGATTCCAGAATGGTTTTAAGTCTTGACTGTATATTTTCGTCATCAAGGTGAAGCAGGTCACCAAGGCGGAGAGTCTTTTTTCTGTATTTGTCGCTGTATGCGTATGCTATGCCTCGTCTTGTGGAGCCGAAGGCAGAGCCGGTTTTTTCAAGTCGGTTTTCTTCAAGCTCATCCTGTATTCTGTGCCAGGGCATAGAAATAGTAGCTCTTTTAGATAATCTCAAATGTTTTGAATCAATATGGATTCCTCTGGCTTCAATCTGTTTGATTTCATTAGTAAGATGTTCAAGGTCAATAACCATGCCATCTCCAAGAATACATATAACATCCGGATGAAGTATTCCAGAGGGCAGCAGATTAAGAACGAATTTTCCCTGATTAGTTACAACGGTATGACCGGCGTTATTACCACCCTGATATCTGACAACGATATCTGCGTTTTTCGCAAGAAGATCAATGACGCGACCTTTGCCTTCGTCACCCCAGTTAATACCTGTTACAGAAGTAAGCATAATAAATTTCCTCCTTTATAAATGTTAAAAGTAAATTACTAACTCAAATATGGTTTAGGTGCAATAACGGAATGTGCGGTCAGTAATGATTCTGGCAAATATAAGCCCAAGTGGAAGTGCAACAATTATCATAATTGCAGATGTAAACCATAAGAAGGCATCGGTCAGAGACATTATGCCGAAATTATATATTGCACGGTATAAGTAAAGTCCGGGAACCATGATAACAATGGAAGGGACTGTAAGTGATATTCGCGGATATCCATTATATTTTTTAATAAATGATGCAAGTAGTCCGGCAGTAGCAGCGCCAATAAACGCAGCAGCAGCGGCAGGCATACCTGTAAAGTCAACAAGTTCAAGACGTAATGTATTGGCAATGCAGCCAATAAGAGCGGTCATTGCAGCCATGGGGATAGAACTGTTAAACATAATAGAGAATCCAAATACACCACAGAAGCTTGCAATAAGTCTTAATATAAGATGCAGCATATTGCCAAGGTGTAAGGTTGTGAATTCTTCAGGCTGCAGGTGTAATAATAAAGCCATAATCCATGCAAATACAGTAGCGACCAGTACAATAATTATTGAATATGTCAGCCGTTCAAGACCTGATCTTAAATCAAGCTTGGCAAGGTCAATACCGCTTGTGATAAAAGGAAATCCAGGTATTATAAATAACATAGAACAGATGTAACCCGCCTCGTGTACAGAAGGAATATTAAACATCAGAATAGCAAGCTTAAGCAGTATTGCATATATAAGACAAGAGGCAGATATAGAAACTGCTATATTCATAAACAGGGTATAATGATGTTTGATGAGTTTTGTTCGTATTAAGTTACCAGCTCCGGCAGCAATGAAAGCGAAAAGCATCTCTATTGGCCCGCCACCAAGAAGAAATGTGAAGCCACAGCAGGCGAGGGCAGCAGCCAGACCAAGCTTGACTGGTGAATATAGTGCATGTATTTGTTCAATTTCATCAAGACGTTTGTGAATCATCTCACCAGTAAGGTGGGCTTCCTCATTAGGAAAATTATCAACAAACTGTTCCATTCTATAAAGCTTGGAAGTATTTACACCAGTATTGGCAATACTAAGCGATTGTGATACACAGTCATTACCATCAAAACAGTTGAATTCAATAGACATAAGACCAACATCCACAGTACAAGTTACACCAAGCTCTTTAGAAAGCTTATTCATAGATGTACGGACACGCCATGCACCTGTTCCACACGAAAGCATAATTAGTCCTACACGTCCAATAACAGAAGCTTTCTCAATAAGATCAGCATTGGCAATAAGAGCATTACTGTCAGCGTTTGTATAGTCATGCCATGGTATTTCCATATGATTTTTTTCCATAATGTCAATGTAATTAGTTTTTGGCATATATAATCGCCTCAGCTTTCTTAACGTGATGTTCAAGATTTCGCAAGAATATGGAATTAGGAAGGAAAATTCCTAGTTCGTCAAACCGTTCGTTATGTTCAATAAATGAGTTCTGACCATAGAATATATATGCCATTGGAAGCTCTTTTTCAAGCTTTAGAAAAAGATCCCATACTGTGCTGTAAGCCTCTGCTTCAGTTTCCTTCATCTTAACAGTATCAGGCAGTTCACGGATAAGTAGTATGCCAGTACTTTTCTCAAGAACCTGCTGCTCTACCACGGACTGGTCATTATTATATATGTGGCTATATCTGTAAGCTTTGGCAAGATACATATTTTTATTATTATCAAGCTCTTTATAAATGTTATAAAAATGTTGATAGTCCTTTTCGTGTACAACATCTGCGTATTCTGGTAACAACAGACCTTTATCATCAGTCATAATCACCGGATTCTGGTTTCCATCGGCATTAAAACGGTATGGAATAAGAAAAGAATTTCTTAGTAAATCAAACAGAGTATTCTGTGTTATAGCCATAAGAAATGCTGATAAATCTTTATTGGAATAACAGTTGAATAATGCTTTGGTGAATTGCAGGGGTGAAAGCATTGTATCAGAATCATCATTACAAAACAGATTGTCACAGAACGTCTGAAAGAGCTTGTTGTAAGCCCATGGATCGTTCAGAATTTTATTAAATAGAACATCAGATTTTTCTTCTCTTGGAAAGAGAGTTTTTTCTTCCATAACAGCTTCCTCCTTCTTTTTTATTTCGGCTAGATTATACTATTGAATTAGAAATAAGTAAAAGCTATAATTGATATAGATGCTATAGCAATATGATATAATGAGCGCAAAAGAAAAGGAAGCGGCTGCGAAGAAGACGTTTACTTTTCTTGCGCCATTAACGAACGAACAGTCATGTGAAGCAGGACGGAAAAGCGCAAAAGCGCGGGTTCGTGAGTGTAGGGGTGAAAAAATGTAAATTATGATATAACAATGCAGTATAGCGATTGCAAAGGAGTAATAAGACATGGATGTTAATTTTGAGTATTATAAGATATTCTATTATGTGGCAAGATATAAGAATTTTACTAAAGCGGCGCAGGCATTAGGGAGTAGCCAGCCCAATGTTACAAGGGCAATGAATTGTCTTGAGCAGCAGATTAATACAACCCTGTTGACAAGAAATAATCGGGGAATACAGCTTACGCCTGAAGGAGAAAAGCTTTATATAAGAGTTACGGCAGCCATGACACAATTAATGGCAGCAGAAGAGGAACTCGCTGATAGTGCAAGCCTTTCTCACGGAAGTGTGTCAATAGGTGCAAGTGAAACAGCATTAAATATATTTCTGTTAGATAAATTAAAGGAATTTCATATGGTAAATCCCGGAATAAGACTTAAGATATATAATCATTCAACACCAGAAGCCGTAGAGGCAGTAAAAAATGGGTTGGTAGATTTTGCAGTAGTTTCATCTCCTGTATATACAGATTCATCATTAAAAACAATAGTACTCTGTTCATTTCAGGAAATACTTGTAGGTGGAACAACATTTACGGCGTTGGGAAGTCAGGAGTTATCAATAAAGGAATTAAAGGATTATCCATTGATATGTCTTGGAAGAGAAACTATGACATTCAGATTCTATAAGGATCTGTTCCAGTCGAATGGTGTTGAACTGGAACCGGATACGGAAGCTGCAACAACAGATCAGATACTTCCTCTTGTAAAATGCGAATTAGGTCTTGCATTTCTGCCGGAAATAATGGCAAGAGAGGCCATTAATAAAAAAGAAATTGTGAAAATATCTTTGAAGGATGATATTCCACAGAGAAATATATGTCTGGTGTATGATAGCAGACATCCGGTAAGCTCGGCAGCAAGACAGTTAAGAAAAAAGCTGATAAGTGATGATTAAAGTTAATATAATAAATAGAAATATAAATAGATATATAAATAGATTATATGAATTGATATTTACAGATTGAAATAATAATTGAAGTATAAATTGACAAAACGGGAAAATGGCAATATAATTACCAATGATAATTACTACAAGTAATTATCATTGGTAATTTTGCGTTAAGCAGATTAAATACAGTAAAACGCAGCGAATGATGAGTATTTACGATGTCATCATTTTAAGAACAATGAGGAATTGATTTAATCAGAATGTATTAGGAGGAAATAAAAGACCATGACAACAGATAAGATAAAAAGAATGCTGGATGCCTGTTATCTTGCAAAGCGGATAAGAGAGCTTCTGCCAGAGCTTCCAGATGGGGTGACACCGGCATATATCCAGTATATGGATGTGATTCATACGCTACAGAATGGTGATAGTGACGTAAAGGTGAAGGTTTCAGATATAAGTGATATGTTAAAGCTTCCAAGGCCAGGGGTTACAAGAACAGTCAAGGAAATGGAAAAGAAAGGGTATCTTAGTAAGACAACCTCTAAGGAGGATGGCCGTATAACCTATATAACAATCACCCAAAAGGGGGAGCAGTTATCAGAAAAGTATGATAAGAATTATTACAGCAGACTTGTTGAATATATGGAGGACATATCAGATGAGGAAGCAGATTGTATGATTCATACAATTGATAAATTCTACAAAGTAATGAATGAGAGGAGAGTTGACATTGAATAAATCCAGTTTAAGTTCAGAAAAAGATTTAAGACAAGCTTCAAAATCAGATTTTACACAGGGAAGTATATTAGGAAAGCTGGTGCCATTTATGCTGCCAATACTAGGGGCACTTATACTTCAGGCAGCATATGGTGCAGTTGACCTTTTGGTTGTTGGAAGATTCGGCACAACCTCAGGTCTTTCAGCCGTTTCAACAGGAAGCCAGGTACTTAATCTGGTAACCTTCGTGATAACTCAGTCTGCTATGGGGATAACTGTGCTTATAGCAAGATATATTGGGGAAAAGAAACAGCAGCAGATAGGAGCACTTATAGGTGGTTCAATAGTAGTATTTGCGATGATATCAGCAGTACTTTTTGTTGTTATGATAGGTTTTTCAAGACCAATAGCAGTGCTTATGCAGGCACCAGCAGAGGCGGTTTCACTTACTTCGATGTATGTTAAAATATGTGGTGGTGGAATATTTTTCATAGTTGCGTATAATCTTTTAGCTGCCATATTCAGAGGACTTGGTGATAGTAAATCACCTCTTATATTTGTTGCAGTTGCCTGTGTTGTAAATATTGCAGGTGACCTTGTGCTTGTAGCAGGATTTCATCTTGATGCAGCAGGAGCTGCGATTGCGACAGTATTTGCACAGGCAGTAAGTGTAGTCTTTGCATTATTGTTACTATTTAAAAGAAAGCTTCCATTTACTATAAAGAAAAGTGATTTTAGATTAAATGAGCATTGTAAGAGAGCATTAAAAACAGGACTTCCACTTGCACTACAGGAGTGCCTTACACAGATATCATTTCTGGCGCTTTGTGCCTTTGTTAATAAGCTAGGACTAGAGGCATCCTCAGGCTATGGAGTTGCCTGCAAGCTTGTAAACTTTGCAATGCTTATACCTAGTGCACTTATGCAGTCTACGGCTTCATTTATATCACAGAATGTTGGAGCAGGTAATGAAAAGAGAGCTAAAAAAACATTATTTACAGGTATAGGTGTAGGCTTAATAATTGGCTGCATAGTATTTGTATTTATAATGTTTAAGGGTGATATACTTACAGGAATATTTACAACAGATGAAACTGTTATACAGAAGGGTTATGATTATTTAAGAGGTTTTGCACCTGAAACAATAGTCACAGCGGTATTATTCAGTATGATAGGTTATTTTAACGGACACGATAAGACTGTGTGGGTTATGCTTCAGGGACTTATACAGACGTTGCTGGTCCGCCTTCCACTTGCTTACTATATGAGCATACAGCCGGATGCAAGTCTTACTAAGATTGGCTTTGCAGCACCGGCGGCAACCACGTTTGGAATTGTGTTAAATGTGATATTCTACATATATTGTAATAGAAAGACTAAGAATAATTAGAATTTTATTTATTACTGTTCAGATATATATAATCTTAATGAAGCGCCAGAAGATAAATATAATCTGGTTCTAATGGATATTCAGATGCCGAGAATGGACGTACACACAGCAACAAGATAGATTCGTGCATTGCCGAATAACCGGAAAGTTTATGGACTTTGAGGAGTTATCTCACAAAATGAAAATCAAGTAGAAAGTGAATAATGTTTATATAATGTTCAAATAATGTTTATGTAATGTTACATTCCATTTCAAAATTATATAACACCTATTATGTAGAGAAAACTCAGGTGTTTTTTGGCTTGCAATGTTTTAGTAATGTTATTGTAATGTCTTGTAATGTTTGATATATTTGTAATAAAGACATTATTATTAATGGAGGAGATCTATGAAAGTCAGAGAATTATATCCTGATGTTATTACAGAAGATTTATGTTATGAGTATAAAGCTAAATTAACTCCTGATAATCCTATTAAATGGGCAAAAACTCTTATTGGATATGCAAATGGTAAAGGAGGTACTTTATTTGTAGGTGTATCAAACGATGGAGAAGCTTTTGGAATTGATCTTGAAGAAGTTGATAAAACAAAATTATTAATTTCAAGAATTAACGATAGACATATTTTTCCACATATAAGGATTTCATATATGATGAGGAGTGTGGATTCTAATGCAGAACATTTTGTATTAGCTATTAAAGTATCTCCAGCAGATTCCGTTATAAGATATAGAGAGGGCGACTATAATGAAACTGTTTTTATAAAAGGAGATGGTAATGCAACTCCCGCAACGCCAGAAGAAATTATTTCACTCTCAAAGAGAAAATATGGTGTTGATAATGAGACAAGTGAAGTAGAATATATAGCAAATTTATGGTATGAATATCTTAATCTTTGTATGGAATACAGACAAGATAAATCAATACCAACAATAAAGGAATTGCAGAACGAAGAAATTATTTCTAAAGATGGTTATGCAAAATCAGGATTTATAATGTTTTCTGACAATTATAATGAAGATGATACGATGATTTGTTGTCGCCTGTGGAAAGGAAAAAACAAGACAGGTATCGTTTTGGATAGTAGCAGACTAAGAGGTTCAATTGCAAAAGTTTTTGAAAATGCATTAAATTTTATTGAACGTAATACGAAAACAGGCTGGGTAAAAACAGAAAATGGCGGCAGAGATGAAATTAGGTCATATCCCAAGGAAGCTGTAAGAGAAGCATTGGTAAATGCTATTGCACATAGAGATTATTCTATTTCGGGAACTCAGATTGACGTTGATATTTATTCAGATAGAATAGAAATAGTATCACCTGGTTCATGGCTTTTACCTAAAGATTATAATGAGTATCCTTCTGGTTCAATACCTTCTATCAGACGCAATGCTATTATAGCAGCATGTCTTGATGTAGCAAACCTTATGGAGAGAGGCGGGACTGGGTTTCAAACTATGATAGAGGCTTATAAATCCAGTCCTGAAGAAATACAGCCAGTAGTGTCCATATATCCTGGATTTTTAAATTTAAAATTATTTGATAGACTATATAGAAATGAAGATATAGAATTGGATTTAGAAGGTTTTACTGATGCAGAAAAAGTTATGGCTATTCTCAAGATGGAAGGACCAAAACCAATTAAGGAGTTACAAACAACTCTTAACTACCGAAGTAGAAGTCAATTTTTAAATGAAGTTATAAATCCACTTATTGAAATTGGAAAGATATATCGAGATGGTAAAACTAAATCACCAACGGCACTTATTAAAATTAAAAGATAAAGATTTCAATAAGGAAGTATTAGAATCGGATAAGGTGGTTCTTATAGATTTCTGGGCTCCATGGTGTGCACCTTGCAGAATGATGGGACCGGTTATAGAACAGCTTGCAGCAGAATATGATGGAAAAGCTAAGGTTGGAAAGGTCAATGTTGATGAAGAAACAGCGCTGGCGCAACAGTTTCAGGTAATGAGCATTCCTACAATTATTTTAATGAAGGATGGAAAAGCTATTAATCAGCTAATAGGTGTAAGATCAAAGGCAGAGCTGGAGACATTATTATCATCTAATATGTAAATATAAAGGTGGGATGGTAGCCCAACGATATGTGAATATATATTTATAATAAATATAATATACGTAATAATAAAACAAGATAAATAAATGCAGATAAGAGAGGAAATATATTTATGCAGACAAAAGTAAATGAAGCAGCTCAAAGAAAAAAGTGCGGTTATAACTGTGCACAGGCGGTGGCTTGTACATATTGCAACATGGCTGGGATTGATGAAGAAACAGCAAAGAATCTTACGCAGGGGTTTGCAGTAGGTATGGGTGGCAGTACAGAAGCAACTTGTGGTGCAATAATTGGTGCAGTTAATGTTTTGGGTATGATTAATAAAGATGCCAGCAAAACTATGCAGGGTTCCAGAAGAATAATCAACCGTTTCAAGGAACAGAATGGTACAGTTATTTGTAAGGAATTAAAGGGCTTGACCGATGGAGTTATAAAAAGGGAATGCATTGACTGCGTAAAGGATGCAGCATCATTTCTTGAGGATGAATTAAAATAAGGCTGCCGTTTTTATTAAAGCGATAGTCAGGAAACAGCACGTTGGAGAACTATCAGAGACAAGAATAAATAGTGCGATTAAAAAAATATTAAAATAAATTTAATGGAGTGTTTTGTGTTATATTATTAAATAAGCAGGGTTTAAGGATTATGTGGATTATGAAGCAGTAAAACAGAAAGATGAGGATATTTTGATGAAAGATAATAAAAAGAAGTTAAGACTGCTTTTTCAGATATTTATAACATTTATGAAAATAGGCACATTTACCTTCGGTGGTGGATATGCGATGATTCCACTTATTCAAAGAGAAACAGTTGTGAAAAGAAAATGGGTGGAGGATGAGGATATACTCAATATTGTTGCCATAGCAGAGAGTACTCCAGGTCCAATAGCAATAAATACATCAACCTTTGTAGGATATCGCGTAGGAGGCTTCTTGGGAGCAGTTGCAGGAACTGTTGGCATGATACTTCCATCATTTATAATTATACTGGCTATTTCCTTTGTGTTAAGGCAGTTTCAGGATATACAGCTTGTAAAATATGCATTTAATGGAATAAGGGCGGGTGTGCTTGCACTTATAATACGAGCTTTATGGCTTATGTATAAGAAGGTTGATAAATGTGGGGTATCATATATAGTTATGGCAGCAGCATTATTATTAACAGCATTTATGCAAGTTAATGTAATCCTTGTTATAGCAGGCTGTGCATTGTTTGGATTGGTGACAGCTTATATAAAGCTTGGAAATAAAGATTGATAAAGGAAGCGGATTATATGATATACCTTAAGTTATTGTGGACTTTTTTTAAGATAGGTGCTTTCACCTTCGGAGGAGGTTATGCGATGCTTCCTCTTGTAGAGAGTGAAGTTGTGGCACATGGCTGGATGAGTGAGCAGGATATTATTAATTTTATTGCAGTTAGTGAAAGCACTCCGGGTTCATTTGCAGTCAATGTGGCTACCTATGTAGGTGAAGAGGTGGCTGGAGTTGCAGGCTCTGTGTGTGCAACACTTGGTGTAGTGCTGCCATCGTTTATAATAATACTTATAATAGCCGGCTGTTACCAAAGGTTTAAGAATAGTAGAGTTGTAAATGGCTGTATGAGTGGTCTTAAGCCAGCGGTCGTAGGACTTATAGGAGCCTCAGTTATATCAGTTGGAATGGAAATATTTATTCCAGATGGCTTGACCGTGGAGGTGTTTAAGTTAGTGGGGACATATGTTTCTATGGGAATACTCGTGCTTGCATTAATATTATCCTTTAAGAAGGTACATCCGGTTATAATAATTGTTATCAGCGCAATACTTGGTATAGCTGCGGGGTATATTACAGGCTGATGTAAATATGATAGATAAATATAATAGATAAATATGATATGTAAATATAATGCGTAAATGCTGTGATTAAAGATATACTTGATGTACGGTTGATGATATAATTGATACAATATGGATGTATAAGATAATTAAAATAACTTTATGACCATATATGGAGGAAATAAAATATGTCATTTACACATTTGCATGTCCATACAGAGTATTCACTTTTAGATGGTTCAAGTAAGATTAAAGAAATAACTAAGCGTGCCGCAGAGCTTGGCATGGATAGCCTTGCGATAACTGATCACGGAGTTATGTATGGTGTTATAGATTTCTACAGGGCAGCTAAGGATGCAGGAATTAAGCCTATTCTTGGCTGTGAGGTGTATGTAGCCCCTGGCTCAAGATTCGATAAGGAGGCAGGAACGGGTGAGGATAAATATAATCATCTTGTATTGCTTGCCGAGAATAATACTGGTTATCAGAATCTTATGAAGATAGTTTCAAGAGGTTTTACAGAGGGCTTTTACTATAAGCCAAGAGTCGATAAGGAACTGCTTAGGGAATTCCACGAGGGAATTATAGCTACGAGTGCCTGCCTTGCAGGTGAAGTTCAAAGATACCTCACAAGGGGAATGTATGATGAAGCTAAAAAGACAGCACTGACTTATCAGGAAATATTTGGAAAGGATAATTTCTTTCTTGAGCTGCAGGATCATGGCATAGCAGAACAGCAGTATGTTAATCCGCAGCTTCTTAGAATGTCAGAGGAAACAGGAATAGAGCTTATATGTACTAATGATGTGCATTATACATATGCTGAGGATGCTGATGCACACGATATTCTGTTATGTATACAGACTGGTAAGAAGGTTACAGACGAGAACAGAATGCGTTATACAGGAGGACAGTATTATCTTAAATCACCTGAGGAGATGGCAGAATTGTTTAAGTATGCACCGCAGGCGCTGGCTAATACTGAAAAGATAGCAAAAAGATGTAATGTCGAGATTGAATTCGGTGTGACAAAGCTTCCAAGATTTGCTGTGCCAGAAGGCTATACATCATGGACTTATCTTAATTATCTGTGTTATGAGGGACTTAAGAAAAGATATCCACAGCAGGCAGCGGATATATCTGTTGAAGAGTTTGTAAGGCTTGCAAAGGAGGAGTCTGTAGAAGACAGAAAAGATGTTGTTATAAAGATAGCAGAGGATACCAATAACATATTCCAGAGGCTTGCATACGAGCTTTCAGTTATTTATTCCATGGGCTACGTGGATTATTTCCTTATTGTGTGGGATTATATTAATTTTGCCAAAAGGCATGATATACCGGTAGGACCTGGAAGAGGTTCTGCAGCGGGTAGTATAGTTTCATATTGCCTTGAGATAACAGATTTAGATCCTATTAAATACAGTCTCATATTTGAACGTTTTCTTAATCCGGAGCGTGTATCCATGCCCGATATTGATGTGGATTTCTGTTATGAAAGAAGACAGGAGGTTATCGACTATGTTGTTGAAAAGTATGGCAAGGATTGTGTTTCGCAGATAGTTACATTTGGTACTATGGCAGCAAGGGCTGTTATAAAGGATGTAGGAAGGGTGCTGGATCTGCCTTATGCTATGGTTGATAACATAGCAAAGATGGTGCCAAGAGAGATAGGAATAACGATAGATAAGGCACTTGCAGAGAATCCTGATCTTAAGAGTGAGTATGATAACAATGAAGCTGTAAGAGATCTTATTGACAAGAGTAAAAGGCTTGAAGGGCTCCCAAGACATGCTTCTATGCACGCCGCAGGAGTTCTTATCTGCGGAAAGCCGGTAGAAGATTATGTTCCATTATCGACAGGCTCAGATGGAGCAGTTGTTGCACAGTTTGTTATGACAACACTTGAGGAGTTAGGACTTCTTAAGATGGATTTCTTAGGCTTAAGAACACTTACAGTTATTAAGGATGCAGAAAAGCTTATAAAAAAGCATAATAAGGATTTCTCTATTCACAATATTGATTATTCTGATAAGGGAGTGTTTGATGCAATAAGTACGGGAAAATGTGATGGTATATTCCAGCTAGAAAGTCCTGGTATGAAATCTTTCATGAAGGAATTAAAGCCAAGGTCACTTGAAGATCTTATAGCGGGAATTTCACTATACAGACCGGGGCCTATGGACTTTATTCCACAGTACATTAAGGGAAAGAATAATCAGGACAGTGTAACATATGCGTGTCCGCAGCTAGAGGCTATACTTAAGCCAACCTATGGCTGTATTGTGTATCAGGAGCAGGTTATGCAGATTGTACGTGATCTGGCTGGATATTCCTGGGGACGGAGTGATCTTGTAAGGCGTGCCATGTCTAAGAAGAAGGCTTATGTTATGGAGCAGGAGCGCAGGAACTTCATATATGGCAATCCGGAGGAGAATGTTAAGGGCTGCGTTAACAATGGAGTAGATGAGAAGGTAGCAGGCAAGATATACGATGATATGATTGATTTTGCAAAGTATGCCTTCAACAAGTCTCACGCAGCCTGCTATGCAGTAGTATCGTTCCAGACGGCTTATCTTAAGACATATTATCCTGTCGAATTCATGGCAGCACTTATGACCTCGGTTATTGATAACACATCAAAGGTTGCCGGATATATATATGCCTGTAAACAGATGAATATAGGCATACTTCCACCTGATGTTAATCAATCACAGATGGAATTCTCAGTAGAGGATGGAAAGATAAGATTCGCAATGGCAGCTATTAAGTCACTTGGAAGACCTACCATACAGGCTATTCTGAAGGAACGAAGTGAAAATGGAAGCTTTATATCTATGCAGGATTTTGTCACGAGAATGTCGCATGCACTTAATAAGCGTGCTGTTGAGAATTTTGTGAAGGCTGGAGCTTTTGATACCTTTGGACATACAAGAAAAGCTATGATGATAGTTTCTGACAGTATGCTTGATAGTGCTATAAAGCAGAATAAGGATTCTATGACAGGGCAGATGTCCTTGTTTGACTTTGCAGCAGATGAGGATAAAAAAGCATTTGAAATAAGAATTCCTGATGTTGCAGAGTACACTAAGGAAGAACTTCTTGGTTATGAGAAGGAAATTCTTGGTGTATATGTAAGTGGACATCCTCTTGATGAATATACAGGAATGGTTAATAAGTATATAACGAATGTTTCTTCTGATTTCGAGGTGGATGATGAGCTTGGCGAAACGAAGGCAAGAGATGGGGCAGTTGCAACTATTGGAGGTATAATAACCGAAAAGACTATTAAGACAACGAAGAAGGGACAGCTTATGGCGTTTCTTACACTTGAGGACATTGTAGGAACGGTTGAGGTTGTTGTATTTCCTAATAGCTTTACTGCAAACAGGCTTGTTATAGATACGGCAGATAAGGTCTTTATAACAGGAAAAGTGCAGGCTAATGTCGATGAGAATGCAAAGCTTATATGTGACAAGGTTGTTGACTTTGCAAGTGTGCCAAGAAAATTATGGATCAGATTCGCAGGAGTTTCGGAATATGAGGAAAGAAAAGCTGAGCTTGAGAATATACTCTATGAATCAGATGGAAAAGATACAGTTGTGATATATTGTACTAAAGAAAACAGAAGAATTCCCCTTCCAGCCAGCCGTACAATTAAGGTTAACTCGGAGCTTATCCAGAGATTACAGCATTTATACGGTGAAAAAAATGTGACTACAACATAAATTATGATAATTTTTTTGTAAAACAATATATTATTTTTGAATTTTGTGGTAATATTAAAGGCGGTAGTATTAAAATATTTATAAGGACAATATATCTTTTACGAAAAAAGGTCATAGACTTTAGATGAAAGGGGAAATATATATGGCTAAGGAAATTAAGACAATTGGTGTGTTAACAAGCGGTGGCGATGCCCCTGGTATGAATCCTGCTATAAGAGCTGTTGTAAGGACAGCTATCAATAAAGGACTTAAGGTAAAAGGAATACAGAAGGGTTACAATGGTCTTATCAATGATGAGATTATTGATATGGATAAAAAGAGCGTATCAGATATCATCCAGAGAGGTGGTACGGTTCTTTATACAGCCAGATGTCTGGAATTCATGACAGAAGAAGGACAGAAGAAGGCAGCAGAGGTATGTAAGAAGCATGGTATTGATGGCATGGTAGTTATCGGTGGTGATGGCTCCTTCAGAGGTGCACAGAAGCTTGCTGATGCAGGTGTTAACACTATTGGTCTTCCTGGAACTATCGATTTAGATATTGCATGTACAGATTATACTATCGGTTTTGATACAGCAGTCAATACAGCTATGCAGGCTATAGATAAGATAAGAGATACTTCTACATCACACGAAAGATGCAGCATTATTGAGGTTATGGGACGTAATGCAGGTTATATTGCACTTTGGTGTGGTATTGCGAATGGTGCAGAGGATATCCTTCTTCCAGAAAGATATAACGGAGATGAGCAGGCTATTATCAATCATATTATTGATGGCAGGAAGAAAGGTAAGAAGCATCATCTTATTATCAATGCCGAGGGTATTGGACACTCAACAGGCATGGCAAGAAGAATTGAAGCAGCAACGGGAATAGAAACAAGAGCAACTATTCTTGGTTATATGCAAAGAGGTGGTTCACCTACATGTAAGGACAGAATGTATGCATCTATTATGGGTTCATATGCCGTTGACCTTTTAGTTGCAGGAAAGAGTAACAGACTGGTAGCTTATAAGAATGGTAAGTTTGTTGATTATGATATTGATGAGGCACTTGCTATGACTAAGGATATAAGCGAGTACGAGTTTAATATCAGTTCAATGCTTTCTAACTAACCGTATCAGAAGTGGTTATAATATTATAAGCAATATAGTATGTAATATAATATTTAATATGACAGGCGGGTATCTGTGGATGACAGGTAGCCGTCTTTTATTATGCCATGTTCAAAATGAGATTGATATATAATACAAAATGTAAAATATACTTGACAATAAGTAATCGATATCATATATTAATAGTGTGCTAAGCATAATGCATGGATAATTATTAACAACACAGCTATATTAGCTGTAGTTATTGCACAAGGAGGTATTGTCATGGATGGTTTTATATTATTATTGATTTTTGTTATTGTATTTGCAGCTATTATGTTATTGACCAGGTATAGTAAAAGAAATTGTGAGTATGATGAAAGACAGCTTGCTATAAGAGCAGAGGGATATAAGAGAGGCTTTTTTATAATGTTGGTTATGACAGGTATGCTTTGTATTATTAACGAAGCCAGTATAAGTGTACCATTTGATAATGATTTTTTTCTTTTTGCAGCGATGATGTTAAGTGTGGATGTTTATGCAATACATGCCATTGAGAATGGAGCATTTTTTTCTGTGAATGAAAAGGGACTGTCTTATATAGTTATGGTTGCAATAGTGATAATAGCGAATGCCATATCAGCATCCGGTCATATAATTGATGGAACTATTAAGAGTGATGGAAAGCTTATGTTTGATAATGGTGGCTGTAATCTGATATTACTGGTTGGTTTTTTGTTGATGTTAACAGTATTTATCCATAAATATATAAAAGAAAGAAAAGGCTATGAAGAATCTTAAATTAAAGGCTGCAAGGGCAGCTAAGGACTTATCACAGGATGAATTGGCAAAGCTGTGTAATGTTTCAAGACAGACAATCAGTGCTATAGAGAAGGGAGACTATAACCCTACGATTAACCTATGCATAGCCATATGCAAGGTGCTTGATAAGACACTTGATGAGTTGTTCTGGGAATAGATATAGGCTGGGAAAATGGACAGAAAGGCAGGATATATGAGAAATGATGTCTTATTTATAAATGCTATTATAGTAATAACGCTTTTATATTCGCTCATACAGGGGGGTCAGCTTATATTTATGGGCGGCAGGGTAGAGAAAGCTGATGCAGAGATTATAAAGACAAGATATGCTAATAAGAATGGAACACATTTCAGAAATTCACAATGGGCAGTTGTTAAATATAAGGCGGAGGGCAGAAGTATTGTGTCTGATAATATGATTCAGGTATCAATGTACGCCAAAGAAGGGGATACAGTAATGGTGAAATATTATAAAAATAACCCACAAAGACTTGCTGTATTTTCTGCTAAAAGATGTGTGACAGCATTTATAATAACCTGTGTATTTATAATAATCAGGGTGATTATGCAATAGATAAAAATTACAATAACTATTGCTTGCTGGATTGTTATTAGTTTAGTATTATGGAATTACATTTTAGAATTTAGGAAAGGAAAAGCTGGTAATTAATTAGATATAATTACTGGCTGCTAAAATAGAATGATTACAAGTACGAGTAGTTCACAGGTTAAGCATATAGTTAATCTGCAGAAGAAGTCAAAGCTAAGAAAAGAAGAAAAACAGTTTGTTGTTGAGGGAATAAAGATGGTGTCAGAAGCACCCAAAGACAGACTTGTTAAGGTATATATTTCTGAAACCTTTAAGGCTGATAATGAGGAATTCCTTGAAAAGATGAATTATGAAGCATTAGGAAAAGATATTCTTGAGGTTGTGTCAGATAATGTGTTTATCCGTATGTCAGACACACAGACACCACAGGGAATAATGGCTGTTGTTAAGATGTCAGAGATTACTATTGAAGATCTGTTTGGAAGAGATATGCATATAAATAGCATGAACGGTGAGGACAATGACAGTAAAAATACTGATAGCAAAGACGATAATAGTAAAAATGATAATAGCAAAAATGATAATAGCAGTAATTCCAGCAATACAATACAGCCATTATTGCTTATACTTGAAAACCTTCAGGATCCTGGAAATCTTGGCACAATAATTAGAATGGCAGAGGGAGCAGGTGTTACAGGTATTATTATGAGCAGCAACACAGTAGATATATATAATCCAAAGACTATACGTTCAACTATGGGTTCATTATATCGTGTGCCAGTTATATACGTTGAGGATATATGTAAGACAGTAGAAGAGTGCAGGCAGAAGGGTGTAAGAGTGTATGCCGCACATCTTAAGGGAACTGATAATTATAATGTGAAGGATTATACCCAGCCAACAGCATTTATGATTGGAAATGAGGGAAATGGACTCACAGATAAGCTTACGGATAAAGCTGATGAGTTAGTAAGGATTCCTATGCAGGGGAAAGTAGAATCGCTTAATGCAGCAATAGCCTGTACTATATTGACATATGAGGCTGTAAGACAGAGATTATAATTATGGCGTAGTCCTGAATTACTCATTTTAAAGAATACGCCATAATCCATTATAATCCGACAGTTTATTACAAGTATATAACCTTGAGTTAATAAATATTTTATAATTGTTAAATGGTTAATATTGCCTGGAAACCGCAGAAGTATGCGCTTCTGCGGTTTTTTGTAACAAATTTGACAAAACAGCTTAACTTTGCTATTATACTTTCGTAACAAAATGTAACAATTCTGTAACATTTTGTAGGCGCATTTAACAACTTGTGCCGGAAAGGGAAAAACTTTATGAAACTTAGAAGTAGCAAAGCTGCTTGTTGTCTGGGAGCTACGCTGGTAGTGATGATGATGCCGGTGCTTCCAAAGGTGACAGACGCGAAACCTACCTATGAGCAACACGAAAGTACAATTACTGATACCGAGATCAGAGTTGCATCATACGCAGCCAATGTTGAAGAAACAGTATTAACAGGAAACGAAGAAACAAAAGGGCAGATGCATGACAAAGCGCTTGCAATTACAGATCCATACTTGGATGTATATCAGGGAATGGATTCAGATTCAGAGGTTGTCGGAAGACTTTATAAGAATACACAGGTAGATGTGTTGGAAATAAGTGAAGGCTGGACAAAGATAAGCTCTGGTAATTGTGAAGGTTATACTAAAACGGCAGCACTCCTGTTTGGTCAGGAGGCAGATGCGATTACAGCTTCGTTAGAGGATGAAGATATCCTTACAGGATATACACTTGAGGAGGCTGAAGCTAAAGAGGCTGAGGAAGAAGCAGCCAGAATAGCAGAGGAAGAAAGAATCGCAGAAGAAGCCAGAAAAGCTGAAGAGGCAGAACAGGCAAGAGTTCAGTCTATTATATCAAGCACTATATCTGGAACGGATATAACATATAATCCTACGATGAGCGTGAGTGATGAAGAATTATATCTTCTTGCATGTATCATTGACTGGGAGGCAAACAGCGAGCCTTATGAGGGCAAGCTGGCGGTTGCCAATGTGGTACTTAACAGAGTAAGAAGCTCTAAGTATCCTAACTCAATATCTGGTGTAATATATCAGAGATCCCAGTTCTCTGGAGTATCGGATGGAGCAGGTAGTCCATCAGCAAGATTCCAGAGCAGAATCAACAGCGGATTACGTTCACAGGCATGTATGGATGCCGCAGTTGAAGCATTATCAGGACATAATAATATTGGTGGTTATACATCCTTCAGGATGATATCAGCAGCTAATATGTCAGCTATGTCAGATTATGTTATTATAGGAAATCACGTATTTCACTAGAATAAAGAACACTATGGGCTGGTACACGCCAGTCTGTAGTGTTTTTTTTACGCGCTCTTTTTTTAAACGGCTCACTTGTATTTATAAAGTAAATGCGATAAAATGTATTTTATGTTTTACGACAGAATGTGTTATTGTGCACCTGACACAGCTTGGTTATGAATTAATAAATGAGTGTACAGAAATGGAGATTATTATGAATCTTAAAGGAAGAGATTTTTTAACATTAAAGGATTACACACCAGAGGAAATAGAGTATCTTATTGAGCTTGCTGCAAAGCTTAAGAAGATGAAAAAGGATGGGGTTGTTGAACAGCCACTTTTAGGAAAGAATGTGGCACTTATATTTGAGAAGACCAGCACACGTACGAGATGCTCCTTTGAAGTAGCAGCACACGATCTTGGTATGGGAGTTACATATCTTGATCCTAAGGGCTCACAGATAGGAAAGAAGGAAAGTATAGCCGATACAGCAAGAGTTCTTTGCACAATGTTTGAAGGAATCGAGTATAGAGGCTTTGGCCAGGAGATAGTAGAAGACCTTGCAAAGTATTCCTCTGTTCCTGTATGGAATGGACTTACTAATGAATATCATCCTACACAGATGCTTGCAGATATGCTTACTATCAAGGAAAAGCTTGGAAGATTAAAGGGCGTTAAACTTGTATATATGGGTGATGCCAGATACAATATGGGCAATTCGCTTATGATAGTATGCTCAAAGCTTGGATTACACTATACAGCCTGCACAGCTAAGGAATATTTTCCTGACGAGGAGCTTGTTAACCAGTGTAAGGAATGGGCAAAGGAAAGTGGCGGCTCTGTAACACTTACTGAGGACGTAGAAGCTGGTACAAAGGGCGCAGATGTACTTTATACAGATGTGTGGGTATCTATGGGTGAACCAGATGAGGTATGGAATGAAAGAATTAAAGCATTACTTCCATATCAGATTAATAAGAAGGTTATGGATAATGCAGATAAGAATGCTATATTTATGCACTGTCTTCCAGCTTTCCATGACTTAAAGACAACTATTGGTAAACAGATACACGATAAGTTTGGCCTTGATGAGATGGAAGTTACAGACGAAGTATTTGAGTCAGAACAGTCAGTAGTATTTGATGAGGCAGAGAACCGTATGCATACAATAAAGGCTGTTATGGCAGCAACGCTTGGCGCATATTAAGTCTGATATTAAGCCTTATATTAAGCCTATATTAGGTTTTATATTTGACTTATATTAAGAGTGTACTTTTATTACTCGATACATTTGTATTCGTTTTGCACAAGCTATGCAGAAGCGGAGGTTAAATACAGAAAGGAATTTATATGTATTATACAAGTGGTTCATACAAAAAGACAAAGATGATTATCGACTATACGAATATAGTACTTACAGTTGCGGCTACAGTAATATTTATTATTGTTTTGTTCTTAAGAAGCAGAAGCGGAGTATTATTTCCAATAGAGTTTCTGCTTGGAACGATAGTCAATGCACTTACATCAGTAAAGCATTTTATCAATGGCAATAAAATATCAGGTCTTATAGTGGCGGTTGTAGCAGTCATGCTTGCTATTATGACAGTAGTTACAGCACTTATTGTTTTATAAGCAGATGCAATATTTATAGCGTGACACCAGTATGGTACAGGTAATTATAAATGCATAAGTGATTGCAGTTTTGGGTGGTAAGAATAAATGAAATCAGAAATATTACATCTGTTAAGATGTGCAGAGGATTATGTGTCAGGACAGCAGTTGTGTGAAACCTTTGGGGTGTCAAGAACTGCTGTATGGAAGGTTATTAACCAGTTAAAGGAAGAGGGCTATGTGATAGATTCCGTTCAGAACAAGGGATATAGAATCATAGAATATCCTGATATAATTACTGCTTCAGAGATAGAGAGCCTCCTTCTTGATGATACAGGAAATATGCAGGGAATATGCCAGCATATCAAGTACTTTGAAAAGACAGATTCTACTAATAATCAGGCTAAGCTGGCAGCAGAACAGAATGCCCTGGATAAAACTTTATTTGTCGCAGAATGTCAGACAGGCGGACGTGGCAGGAGAGGAAGAAGCTGGGTATCACCGGCAGGAAGCGGAATATGGATGAGTCTTCTTTTAAGACCGGATATAAGACCGGAAAGTGCATCGATGTTAACACTTGTGCTTGCAGTAGCCATGGTTGAGGCTATTAATGAAGAGGTGCAGGATGCGGACTGTCTGGTCAAGTGGCCTAATGATATAGTACTTAACAACAAAAAGATAAGTGGAACGCTTACGGAGATGAGTGCTGAAATGGAGAGCATACATTATGTTGTTATAGGAATTGGAATAAATGTTAATACAACAGATTTCGATGCTTCAATAAAGGATATGGCAACATCTATTTATCTTGAAACAGGAAAAAAGGTTAAAAGAAGTAATATAATAGCTGCATTTTCGCGCAGCTTTAAAAAGTATTATGAGCAGTTCTTAAAGACACAGGATCTTACGCTTCTGACAGACAGATATAATGAGCTTCTTATTAATAAGGGAAGAACTGTAAAGGCGATATATGCAGACAGGGAATTAGTTGGAGAGGCTCTTGGAATCAATAAGGAAGGCGAGCTTATTATAAAAGCAGAGGATGGAAGTGAAACAGCTATAAGAGCTGGTGAAGTATCAGTGAGAGGATTGTACGGATATGTATAACAAGGATAATGAAAATGTAGTATTGTGTGCTTCTAATTCGTATGAAAAGAAGTATTACTTTAATCCGGATTTTGATA
Source organism: uncultured Lachnospira sp. (assembly GCA_934358235.1). Lineage (GTDB taxonomy): Bacteria > Bacillota > Clostridia > Lachnospirales > Lachnospiraceae > Lachnospira. Next base: position 1,246 of record CAKRKK010000010.1, on the reverse strand, counting down.
AGCTTCCGGAGGATATTAAGAATGAGCTTAAGATTATGTGTGTGTTGTTCACAGAGGAAGTTGGCGGCATACTTGATCTGGAATTCGATGAGGACGGAACCTTGCTTTTTAAGTCCACAGCAGATGAAGGAGATCTGTTATATGATGAGATAGCCTGTGGCCTTCTTGTCAAGAAAAACCAGTATGAGAAAAGAGAGCTGCTTGAGTCCTTAGAAATGTTTTATAAGGTGTTTTTTCTGGGACTTGAGTAAATATTAAGAATTGTTAATGTTGAGAATGGTAAATATTGAGAATAGTAAATGAAAGGCTATAAGGGTATATGAATATTGGATCAGTTAATATAAAGACTCCGGTAGCTTTAGGACCGATGGCAGGCGTAACAGACCTGCCATTTCGTCTTTTGTGCAAGGAACAGGGATGTGGTTTGTTGTATACAGAGATGGTGAGCGCCAAGGCAGTATTATATAATAATAAAAATACAGAGGAATTGTTAAAAACAGACGCTAAGGAGCATCCGGTTGCTGTACAGCTTTTTGGTTCGGATCCCGATATTATGGCAGATATTGCAAAGAGAATGTGCGAAAGAGAATTCGACATAATAGACGTTAATATGGGATGTCCTGTTCCAAAGGTTGTTAATAATGGTGAAGGTTCAGCGCTTCTTAAGGATCCGCTGCTTGTAGGCAGGATAGTAGAAAAAATGGCTGGTGCCATAGACAAGCCACTTACTGTTAAGATTCGTACAGGCTTTGATGAAGGTTGTATTAATGCAGAAGAAATAGCATATATTATACAGGAGTCTGGAGGAGCAGCAGTTGCAGTCCATGGAAGGACAAGAAGCCAGTATTATTCTGGAAAGGCTGACTGGGATGTTATAAGAAGGGTAAAGGAAAAAGTAAATATTCCTGTTATAGGAAATGGAGATATAAGAAGCGGTGAGGATGCCGCACGCATGCTTAAGGAAACTGGCTGTGATGGAGTGATGATAGGAAGAGCTGCACAGGGAAATCCATGGATATTCAGGCAGGTTAAGGATTATCTTGAAACAGGAGTAGTAACACCAGGTCCATCCATAGCAGAGGTGGCAGATATGCTTATAAGACATTGCCAGATGCTTGTTGATACAAAGGGAGAGTTTACAGCCGTACGTGAGATGAGAAAGCATTTTGCCTGGTATACAACAGGTATAAAGCATGCAGCAGCATTAAGGCATGAAGTGAACCAGGTAACTAAGCAGGAAGAATTC
>CAKRKK010000009.1 GCA_934358235.1 uncultured Lachnospira sp. | reverse complement strand
CTTTGCTACAACATAGGCTGTACTTCCACTCCTGTTCACAATATAATGTATATATCCATATTGAATATCTTCATAATAAGATAATGCAAATGGTACTGCTGCTACAAGAACCAACAGCTTATTGAAATTATTGATTGAAACAATGGTTCCTATAGCTTCATAAGCTTTTTCAATGCCGAACATACTACCAACCATTCGTGCAGCAGGATGTGCCAGTAACACATATAATAATAAACATATATATATCTTACGGTTTATCAGAAGTCTATATATCTCTTCCTTACATAAGGCTAAATACTTTTTCACTCTGTCCTCCATTTCTACGCACATTTTTGCTTTACCTTCTATTAATATGCCACCTGAAATCCAGAACTTGTATACATTGTTCCATCAACTGCATTAATATATATTATATTGGTCTTAATTTGTGTTTCGCCCTGTTCTGACTTTCCCTTCTTTTCTAGCACTATCATCCAGTAGGGATATGCCTGAAGTCCTGTTGTCTCCAACTCACCTTTTCCCTTATAATATACTGGAACATATACATATCTTATTGACTTAACCGTTGAATCATCACCATACTGCTTTGCTGCCGATACCTTTTCCAGGGCTGCATACATATCTACGTTATTCTGTACAGGTGATTCTTCCACTATCTCATACAGGTTCACAACACGCATGTATATCACACCTTTTCTTCCTACTATTACACATACCTCTCCCGCATAACTACTACACGAATCCGTCGAAAATGTCATATCTGGCAGCTTACCATCACTTAACTTCTGTGTATATCTGAATGCATACGCCTCATCCTCTTTGTCCCAGCTACGATTATTCTTTCCTGGGCCATTCTTATTAACCTGTTCTGCTCTTTCAACGCTTAGTGTATATGTAATAGGATCATCATATACTTCTATATTCATTGATTCCAGCAACTGCGTTGCCTTCTGCATACACTTCTGCTTAGACAAGCCATCTATATCTCCTTCTGTATAAGGTTCCTTCCCCTCAGTTACCATTCCATAAAGTTTAGGAATTGTATCGGAATAGCTCTTATCCTCATACTCTGGTGTTCTAAAGTTCATATTTACTCCATAAGAGAATTCACTTCCATCACTATATTCATATATATATCTTAATATCTTTCCGTCTCTTTTTTTTATTTCTTGTACATTAGTTATATTATTATCAGCCGTTTCGAGTAAAGCTGCGTACTTATCACATTCTTCCTTTGTAAAGCTTTTTTCCTTTACCTTAAGCTCTTTGGCACTATCAATACCTGTTGTGTCCAATACAGCATCTGCTGTGATATTATCCGACAGTCTTCCAGACACTCTGCTCTCCTGTATGTTTAGCTCCTCTTTCTCCCCTCCACTATCTTCAACTGCATTAATCGTTCCATCAGGGAATAGAGAACAGGCTGTCATATTAAGTAAAGCAATCCCCATAATTATACATATTATATACTTTCTCATATCGTTCTCCTTTCAACCAAATCATATATACTACGCAAGTGCACATACAATTATCTTATAATTCGGATTTTACCATACAATTATGCGTATTCAATACCATTGACAAAAAACGACTATATACAGCAAAAAATGACTATATTTTTACATTCTTGCTTTGAATTCCATTATTGCTTTCTTTACTTCCTTATATCGTGACTTAGGTACGCCTATGTCCACGCCATTTTTTAGAAATATACGATAACTGCTTATCTTCTTCACATACTTCATATTTACTATGTAGCTCTGATGTACTCTTAACATATATTTACAATCCGTTAGTGCTTCTTCTATGTCACTCAGCTTATTATTCGAAACATAATCCTCACTCTTGCTTCCATCTACATAGAATATAACTTTATGCGCCCTGCTCTCTATGTACACAACCCTATTAACGGATATTTCCTTCTGATTTCCTACATATATTTTTTTATAAGCTTCCATCTTGTTCAACTTATATATTAGCGCATCAAGGCACTCATATATCGACGCTTTTAACTGCTCTGCGCTCTTAAGTATGTATCTAAATGCATCGTATCTATATCCCTGTATGGAATAACCTATCAAAGCCGTTATAAACGCAATATTAACACTATCCGAATAACCTCTTATCCATTCAGCCACTTCAAGTCCACTGACCTCAGGCATATTAATATCAAGAAATACAATGTCATAGTTTTCTATATCTTCCTTTAACTCCATAATGGCCTTTCCCGAGCTGAATAGGTCTATATCGTACCCCCTGCCTTTTTCCTTCATATATGCACTTATTATCTCTCTGATATTCTCTGACAATTCTGTTTCATCATCACATATAGCTATCTTCACCTATATTTACCTCTTTTGTTACTTTTACTATTTCTTACAAGTTATTCACATATACTATATATAATTTTTATCATTATTTCAGATTTATAACAATATACTCTGCAAAAACAGACTATTTATTGCAAAAAAAGGCATTCTTTTTCCTATCTGTAAACATAAAAAAAGACCAGATACCTTATTATAATAATCTGGTATCTGGTTCTTTATTTCTTTAATCATAAATCATAGCATCATCGCAAAGAAGAACTCCCCTCCTTCGCACCTTATAACGTGTCCTGCATTATATTTATCCAATATTGCTATAACATTGCGCAGTCCAAAGCCATGCTCACTCTTATCTTCCTTCTTGGTTGTGATATATCCGTCTTCCGTTACCTTAGGTTCATCCTTGTATGTATTGGATACTGACAATATCAGGTTATTCTCTTCACACGTAAACTTAAGCTTAATCAATCTGTGATTAATATCGCATTGTCCTGCTGCCTCTATCGCATTATCAAGAAGATTAGATAATACAGTCACAATATCCTCGTCAGCCATATTTATCCCTGATAAGTCATTAATCTTTAACACCATAAGTATACTGTTATCTACAGCCTCCTGATACTTGGTGTTAAGTACTGCATTCACTATTTTATTATTGGTATCTATCATATCAAGTTCTCTGTCAAGATTACCTGTTATATTTCTAACATAGCTTTTAAGCTTGTCATATTCACCCTTTCCGGCTAGTGCATCTATACACAGCATCTGATTCTTGTACTCGTGTGTTTTTCTTCTTTGTTTATCGAAATTCTCCGAAACAGTTCTGTACAGTTCCATCTGACCTTCTGCCTGCTGCTTTAACAGCTCATTCTCCCGAAGCTTATATGAATTCTCTATAATATCCTGCACAATATAAAACATAACAATATCCATAATTACCATGCCAACAGCTATTACATAATATATATGAGCCATATCTGTTGATGTCATCGTCATCATTGTTCCACTTAATGCCATCACAATCGCAACAGTAAATACTGGAAAGAATAACATTCTTACACAATCCCTGTTACTTACCTTCACTCTGTTGCTACTTTTTCTAAGACTATATTGTCTGATACACATGGTTATTAACAAGAATACTGCCCTGCTGAGTATAACAAGTGCATTCCCTGCCGTTTCTGATATGCTGCCTACATTATCTATACTTCCGAATATATTAATCGCAGCCAGCATAACGAAATAATCAACAACAATTACTGTCGCATAATATAACATCGCTATCACTATCGCCTTGATAATGCTGAGCTGCTCCATAATATACATATACGCCACCATTACTGACATTCCCAATATCAGCTTCAACAGTATATAATTCTTTAAAGCTCCGGATATAACCAGCATAATAAAAACAAATACTATAAGACTTAGATTATATACCCTGTCTGTTATATTCTTCCTGCGGCTTGAAAATGCCTCATACAGCATTCTGCAGCTTACCATCTCTATTGCCATTATAACCGCACTATTAATACCAATCCCCATTATAATATTCCCCTGTAAGTTATATAATTATCGGCGACTTCCCTATACCTCCCCTTCGGTATACTTATCTGTTCGCCATTATCCAGTATTACACAATACCTTTTTAATTCCTTAATATATCGCATGTTCACCATATAACTCTGATGGACTCTTAGAAAGCCTGACTTTTCATATTCACTTTCTATATTATTAAGTGTATTATATATACTATAATTATCCGTACTCTTTCCCTTTATATGAAATATCAGCTTATGCTTGTTACTTTCAATATACATTATCTGATTAACTGCCACATCAAAGCTTCCCTCGCAGAAATCCATAACCTTTCTGTCAAGATTGTAATCCATCTTCTCTAGTATTGTATCCATACATTCACGTATTGATGCCTCTAGCTGTCTTTCACTTTTCAATATATATCTTATAGCATTACAATGATATCCCTCTGGTGCATAATTAATATATGCTGTAATAAAAGCAATGTATATATCATCAGAATATGTTCTTATTACCTCTGCTGTCTGGATTCCATTCATTCCGTCCATATCTATATCAAGAAATATAATGCTATATTCTGATATAGCATCCCCCAGCTTCACTAATTCAATTCCCGAGCTATATACATCTACTTTATATTCAATGCCCTTATTGATGAGCTGCTTTTCCAGCAGCTTCTTAATTCTGTCTGCGAATATTTCTTCATCATCACATACCGCTATCTTAAGCATAAATACGCCCCTTATTCCTTTGCTGACCTGATACTAGCACATATACAACTCATCTACACAGCTATGATTGCATATATGTATTATAATACTATATATACCAGTTATATGCAAAGAAACTAAAGGGGCATAATTTTACTTTTTTCCGTACATATTATGTAAGCTTATAATCTCTTTCGTTAATATCTTTCGTAACTATACTTCTATATTAATCCCTCTTAATGCTTTATATAAGTATATAATTCCCTCTACTTAGGTCTTTTAGGCTGATGAAATATCATTGAGCATACTGGTGGCCATTCCTTGCTTTCCTTCTCAACCATGCCCTTTGTCAGCTTCTTTAAAAGTTTAAGTGTGTCTTTGTTATGATTGTTCTTCATCTGCTGTTTCCTCCTTTAATTGAATTCTTGATATGCATAATAACAATGCGCATATATTAATACCCATTGCTGTATATCCAATAACCGCTATATCGGCCTTAACCAGTATAAGCACTAACATCACCAGAAGCTCTATAACTGCTGTAATTCTTGCTCTTTTCCTGCTCGCCATAAGCTCCTTAGTGCTTAAGTCAAGCGCCGGATGATTAACTGTACCAACAAAACATATGTATATAACAGCTATTACACTTAAAAGCACTATTATTACCAGATATCTTAACCACCAGCCCTCGAACAGCTCAACTATAAGACACACCAGATTCGTACCAATGAAGCATTGTCCGAAGGTATCCATATGTAATCCACCCGTCCGTCTTCTAAGCAGCATAAGTGCAGCAAGAAATATAATAATATGTGGTAATCTGTGTACAATAAAAGCTATTATGCCAATGGCTGTAAATGTAATAATTCTTTCTGCTGCAAGTGTATAAGCATAGACATATGCTGGCTTTTCCTGTGCTTCAATTACACCCTGCTTCTCCATATTATCTATTAATTCAGCAATCTTTTCATCAATCATTATGCAATTTATCTCCCTAAGTGAATTTATCATTTTATTTTCTCACATACAATAGCACCTGCAAAAAACGGACATATTATGCAAAAAACGGACAAAAAAATAGCCTGCATAAGCCAGATTTTTAATTCTGACTTACACAGGCTGGATTAAAGTATATATTCCTGTAACTCATTTTCAACAATTTCTTTTATATTTTCTGCTATACTCTTTGCTTTTTTATCTTCTATCTGTATATTAGCTGCCACCTGAAGTATTTCCTTCATTCCTGGATTGCTTCCATTTCCATCTACCATAGTTGCATGTTCACCACCTATTGAATTACTATAAGTAAGGTCATATGCTGGTGATAACTTCCATGCTCTATCATTCGTATCGTATATATATGAAAAGTTCTTTGAATGATCATCTCTGTTATGCGCAAACACATTAAAGTGCTTCTTAACGTTGACCATCTATAACCTCCTGAATAGACGAATATCCCTTTTTCGCAAAAAGCCCATCGAAATCCTCCTGACATCCAAGCACGAAAGCAATCTTTATTAGTGAATTAAGCGATATATTGCCAGTCTGCTCAAATCTTTTTAGCGAGCCAAGACTTACATCTGCACGCCTGCTAAGCTCCGCCTGTGTTAACTTCTGTTCCTTTCTTCTTGCTTTCATTCTTTTTACTATATCATTATTGACATCTTTGGGTGTTTTCATAAGATTTATTAATTCTAATATATCATTCATAGATAATATATTAGTCATTTCTTGTATTTTTGTCAATTATAGCTAATATATTAGCCCTATTATATTCAAAAACACCCTGTTATCAGGCATCACCACCGGATAACAGGGTACTTTTAATATTCTTGTATTTTTTATATTACCATATATATTATTGTATATACTGTATATTATATATATATATTATTTCATACGTTTCTTTTCATATACTGTTGTTCCACTAATTAGCATTATAGCTGCAAATACAAGTAATAAATACAGCACAACAGGAGCTTAATCGCCAGTACCTGGTGTTTCATTCTCTACTGCTTCTGTATTCTGCTCACCTGTTGGAGCGGCTGTGGTTTCACTTTCATTTCCTGAAGGCTTTGTTGTTGGCTCTTCTGTGGCTGGCTTTGTTGTCAGCTCTTCTTTTCCTGTATCTGGCTTTGTTGTTGGTTCTTCTGTGGCTAACGCTACATAATCAATAACAAATGGACTAAAGCCGCCTGTTACAAACGAAATAACATCCTCTGATACCTTTACATCCAGCTTTTCAAGTGTATTGTCATCCTTAAGATGATATACAACTACTGCATACTTTGTATAATCAACATTAACATCCTTCTTAAGGCTTACTTTAACTGTACCATTTGAAAGCTTGACAACACCAGCACTATTCTTTAATGATATATCAACTATCTGAGCCTTATCTGTCAGTTTAACATCTGTTGTCTTAGCTGCTGCCGTCTTAACAGCCGCTACCTGTGTTTCGCTTGCAGCCTGCTTTACTATCTGTACTGCACCAGCTTCTACGCTCTTGCCATTCTCATCAACAAACTTGACATCACTTGATACCTCAACAGTCTTAACATCACTTTCTGCTGGTATAACAACCTCTGCCTTGTCACTATTTCCTGCATCTGGCTTTGTTGTTGATTCGTCTTTTCCTGCATCCGGCTTTGTTGTTGGCTCATCTTTTCCGTCATCCGGCTTTATTGTTGGCTCGTCTTTTCCTGCATCCGGTTTTGTTGTTGACTCGTCTTTTCCGTCATCTGGTTTTGTTGTTGGCTCGTCTTTTCCATCATCTGGTTTTATTGTTGGTTCGTCTTTTCCGTCATCTGGATTAATTGGCTTATCATCTGGCTTTAATTCATATGCATAATGAACAGGTGTCCAGCCACCAAGTACTGTATTAACTACTGATACCTTATCTGACTCAATATAATCAGCTACTGCTTCCTCTTTCTGATTATCTGCTGTACAGAACGCACCATTTGAAACGAATGCCTTATCTCCTGATACATTGGCATATTCTTTAAACTTGGCTGTCTTTCCTTGTCCAGTTCCCATTTCACCCCAGCCAGCATCTAATACATGACCATTAGTCTGTGTACGGATGAACGAACAGTTAGAATTATCTCCCCAGGTTCTTCCATAATATCCGGTAACTTCACTAGTTGCAACGCCATCTGTTGTAACCTTACAATCTCTGAATACATATGGACTTGTCTTAGCTGCTGTTATATAACCTACCTTTTTATTATTATCTGCTGCCTTAGCATCTGTATCCTTATATGTTTTCCACTGTAATTCACAATTATCGAATACGGCTGCAAACTCACCGCAGATATAATCTACATTACCACCAATCACACAATTATTGAAATAAGTATGATAATTATTATTAGCCGAACCATTTCTTCCAAGAGTATCCTGAGAAGAAAGAATCTTGCAGTTATAACACTCTATATTATCTGCATTAATATAGAAAGCATTAGATCTTTCCTTAAATGTGTATCCAGACACATCTGCACCTGGTGCAAGTCTGCTTGCTGACAAAGCTGAGCCCTCAGGATCTATGTCTGTCTTCTCTGCATCTGTTAATTCATAATTATAAGTATTCTTAAATGTTGTATCTTCTGCAATAAAGTTGTTACCTTTTACTATAAATACACCACCCCAGAGACTTCCATTACCTTCTGCTGATGAATATCTGTCCCTTGCAAGAGCTTCATTATAATAACCTGTTTTAGGATCTATTGAATAATAGAAGGTTCCAACTCCGTAATACCATGAAATAGTATGGTTATTACCCTTAAGTGTTACATAAGCAGCTTCCATAACTGTCTGCTCGAATATGTCTGTATTAAGATTAATTGTAACTCTTCCTTCTTCCCCTTCTGGTCTGTCCTTCATATTAAGAATTGCAGTTGAAGCTTCATTTAAAGTAGCATAATCACCCGGAACATTAATCTCACTCTTGAAAGCAACTGCTTCTGCCTCCTTAGCAGGAAGCTCTACATACACCTCATTAACAGTTGTTCCCTCTGTCTTAACTGAAACTCTGTCATGTGTAACGCCTTCATTAGTTGTTACAATCTTAGTGTAATATTCGCCAGGCTTTAATGAACATGTATAAGCATCTCCTGTAATCTCAGCCTTATACTCACGTCCGTTAAGCATATTTACAAATGAAAGCTCTGTAACTGTTCCTTCCGGAGTTCCTGTAATCTTTCCTTCTACTGTTACATCTGATACATTGTAAAGTAAAACCTTTATTTCATCTCCTGTGAATTCAAATGTATCACTATCACCAACAGCAGCTCTGACACCACCATCGTTAGTAGACAATCTGTATGTATGGCCTTTATAAAGCTCTACATTTCCACCATCTGTAAGCTTAATTTCACTTCCACCAAGCTCTGCATCTACTACACTTATTTCAAGTGAATCTGATAACTGTGCATCCACATTTTCAAAGTTTACTGCTGCACTTACCTTGTTATCAACTATATACTTGTAACCTACATAATTCATATTATTAGTCTTAGATGTAGTTGACATTACATAAGTCTGTCCAGCCATAACCTTAAAGGTATATGAAGCAGCCGACACTTCTGACTCCATTGTTCCTGTCTTTTTTCCATCCTTGTCAAATGCGTGCACTCTTAAGAAAGTAGTTGTATCAATATAAACTGTCATAATACCATCAGCAGCCGGTGCAAATACTGTTGCTGTACCATCTCCTGCCTTAGGAATACCATTCTCGAAATTATTACAATCTTTACTTCTGTTGCCAGCCTTATAGCTGTTGTACTTCTTACCATTAATTGTTGCTACTTCTTTATTAGTAACTGTATATTTACTACTTCCATTACCAACAAGTGTCAGCACACTATCGCCATACTTATATTCGCCCGGTTCTACTGTATATGTAGTTATCTCTTTATCATCTACTATTTTCTTTTCTACCGTTGCTACATCATCAAGCATCATAGTAAAGTCCTCTGCATTGCCTGCCTCTGGTGCCCCTGCTGCCTTAGCTATGGTTCCTACACCTGGTGCAAACTGGAATGTTCCAATCGCTAACACCGTTGTAAGAACAACAGCTAAAAGCTTTTTAGCTTTTCTGCTAATCCTCATAATAATCCTCGTTTCTACGCACGCTTTTTTCATAACAGGTTTATGTTAAACCTGCTTTGTGTCCGGTGCGCCTGAACACAAAATATGTTGTAATACCTCCCGTAACCTGACAACAACTCTTACGGTAATTCTGCCAGATTGTTTATAACTATAATCTATCGCAATTTCTTTTACAACTCATATTTTTGTGTTTTATATGTTGATTACACATATTTTTGGTGTTATAATACTTTTTGTTAAATATATATTATATATTTCAGATTTTTTAGTTATATTGCACAATTCATTTTGTATTTTGTAGTATTCACATTTTTATTTTTTTAATATCTAAACGATATTGCCTAATATTATTATCATTTTTGCAAATTAAAGCGAGGACATATAAAGATATGAAACAAGCCATACCTGACATATCAAGATTCAGAATTGAACGTACCGTTCACAAGCCACATTATTCTATGCATTCTGCACACAGCCATACTTATTATGAGCTTTTTTATCTTTTGAACGGAAACTGTACCATCTCCATAGATAACAGGTTATATACACTTTCTGCCGGCAGCATTATATTTATCCCCGCAAGCTCAGTTCATAAAACCAGCTATATTGGAGATATTCCACCAGAACGAATATACATAGAATTCACTGCTGATTACATAGCTACAATTAAGGATACTCTTGGCGTTAACTGGGCGGTCAAGAACCTCTGGGGGCATATTCTTTATATTCCACCTGATAAAAGAACTTATATCAACTCTTTGTTTGATAAAATCATCGACGAATACAACATTATAGACCACTATTCTGACTGTTGTATCCGGCAGCTTTTCCAGTATCTGCTTATACTGCTTATACGATGTGACCGGAACAATAAAAATACTCAATGTGAAAGGGATTATAAAGTACTTTCCAACAAGAATACAGATATGATAAATGCATCACGATATATAGCAGAGAATTTTAAGAATAATATATCGCTTAAGGAGGTTGCTGATTTTCTTAATCTTAATACGGCATACTTTTCAAGTAAATTCAAAGCCTTCCACGGTGTTGGCTTCTCAGAATACTTAAGAAATGCACGCGTAAATCACGCTGAATGGTACCTGATTGAAACCGACCTTAGTATGTCTGATATTGCCTCAGAATGCGGATTTATCAGTTCCAACTACTTTGGCAACACCTTCAAGCTGGTAAATGGTATATCCCCCTCTGAATTCAGAAAAAAATATAAGCCAAACAAAGAATAAAGCTTCACTAGCTGGCTATCCATTGCCCAAAGCTTGTATGTCTGTGGCTGACTTATTTAAAAAAGCTCTCCGTCATCCCCTGCATATAAAGGATAACGAAGAGCTTTATTATTTTACAAATATATTTTATAAGTATTCTGAAGCAATTATATTCTTCACCTAAATATCATGATTCTTTACACCACGAAGTCTTGCCATGGCTCTTGCCATAGATGCTGTGGATATATGATATTCCATAATACTCTGCTTCTGTGCAAGCTGTTCCTTTGCTCTTTCAAGCGCTGCTTCAGCTCTGAACTTATCTATTTCTTCAGGTCTCTCAGCCGAATACACTATTATATCAGCTTTATTGTGTTCAACTTTAAGAAGTCCTGTCGAAACAATAGCTTCCTGCCACGTTGTTTCTCCTGGAACCCTGAATCTTAATTCCCCTGTCTCAACACTACAGGTCATAGGCTCATGATTGGCCATAATAGCCATCTCACCATCAAAACCATTGAATATAAGAATTTCACAAGGTCCATCATAGAACACCTTATCACAGGCTATTAATTTCAATGAAAATGTATTCAACCCATACCTCCTTGTTTTTTACGAAGTAAAAAATGCGACTGCCCTTGCAGGAGCAGAGGTATTTACCTCCTTGTTTTTACGAAGTAAAAATGTGAGCCCTCTGGCGAACAGAGGTATTTACCTCCTTGTTTTTTACGAAGTAAAAAATGCGTGACTTACTTCAATGCTTCTGCCTTTGCCTTAACATCTTCAATCGTACCTACATTAAAGAAGGCTGCTTCCGGATATTCATCCATCTCGCCATCAAGTATAGCCTTAAAGCCCTTAACAGTATCTTCAACTGGAACATACTTACCTGGAGTTCCTGTAAAGTTCTCTGCTACGTGGAATGGCTGTGAGAGGAATCTCTGAATCTTTCTTGCTCTGTATACAGTCAGCTTATCATCCTCTGAAAGCTCTTCCATACCAAGAATTGCAATAATATCCTGTAATTCCTTATACTTCTGAAGCACCTCCTGGACACGTCTTGCAACAGTATAATGCTCCTCACCAACTACATCCGGCTCAAGAATTCTTGAAGTTGACTCAAGCGGATCAACAGCAGGATATATACCCTGTTCAACAATCTTTCTAGAAAGAACTGTTGTTGCATCCAGATGTGAGAAGGTTGTTGCAGGTGCTGGATCAGTAAGGTCATCCGCAGGTACATATACTGCCTGTACTGATGTGATAGAACCCTTTGTGGTTGATGCGATTCTCTCCTGAAGCTCACCTAAATCAGTTGCAAGAGTTGGCTGATAACCAACGGCTGATGGCATACGTCCAAGAAGCGCTGAAACCTCTGAACCAGCCTGAACGAAACGGAATATGTTATCAATAAATAAAAGCACATCCTGCTTCTTAACATCTCTGAAGTACTCTGCCATTGTAAGTCCAGTCTCTGCAACTCTCATTCTTGCTCCAGGTGGTTCATTCATCTGACCAAATACCAGGGCTGTTTTATCAAGAACCCCTGATTCCTTCATTTCTGTCCATAAGTCATTACCTTCACGGCTACGCTCTCCTACACCTGTAAATATAGAATAACCACCGCTCTCAGCAGCTATATTTCTTATAAGCTCCTGAATAAGGACTGTCTTACCAACACCGGCACCACCAAACAGACCTATCTTACCACCCTTAGCATATGGGGCAAGTAAGTCGATTACTTTAATACCTGTCTGCAGCATCTCTACAACAGGACTCTGTTCTGCGAATGATGGAGGATCTCTGTGAATACTCCAGTGCTCCTCACCATCCAGTTTAGTTCCATCATCAAGGGTATCACCAAGAACGTTAAAAAGTCGTCCAAGTGTCTTTTCACCAACAGGAACTGATATACCACTTCCTGTTGCTGTGACTTCCATATCCTTACAAAGGCCTTCACTTGCTGCAAGCATAATGCATCTGACAACATTATTACCTATATGCTGTGAAACCTCCATAACCTTCTTTTTACCGTCCTGTATTACATAAAGTGCATCCTTAATGGCTGGAAGATAATTTCCTTCAAATTCAACGTCTACTACAGGTCCCGAAACCTGTACTATCTTTCCTTTTATCTCTTCCACGTGAATTACACCTCTTTCTGCCTAGTCTGAAGCCCATCATATATGCTATTTCCGCAATTAATTAATCAGATTAATTCTATTAATCTTTTATCCTGCCTGGGCTTTTTTCTTCATCTTTTTCTTCTTAAGAGCCTTTGCACCACCGATAACCTCTGTTATCTCCTGCGTTATAGCTGCCTGCCTTACGCGGTTATACTCAATAGATAACTCCTTAAGCATAGCCTCTGCATTATCTGTAGCTGCCTGCATAGCAACCATACGTGCATTTTCTTCTGTTGCAAAGCCCTCAACAAGAGCTCCATATACGAATCCTGTAACATAATTATATACAAGATCATTAAGTACAACCTTTGGTGATGGATATATAACGAAATAATCGTCATTACCCTCAAAGTCCTCAAGCGTACCGTTGCTCTTTCCCATTTTAGCATTAGCAGCTAACTCTTCTTTTATGAACTTGTTAGTCTTAAGTGGAAGAAGCTGTTCAACCTGAACCTCCTCCTTCATGCCATGCTCCATCTTTGTATATACGATATAAACCTCATCCATCTCTTCCTTCTTATAACGTTCTACTATATCCTCCGTTATAACTCTGGCTCTGTGGACTGATGGATTATTCGCAGAGAATCTGAAGGAGTCCTCAACATTATAACCAAGTGAAGCAAAGTAAGCTCTTCCTGTCTCTCCGATGGCAAATATTTTGTATTGCTCTGCCTCATCGCACAATCTTTTTGCTTCCTTTAAAACATTATGGTTATAAGCTCCTGCCATACCCTTATCACCACTTATGACAATAAATGCTTTTCTCTTAACATTTTCATGCAAATCTGCATTTCTATTATCAAAGAAAATATGCTGCATAGTAGGGAAATGGAATAATATGCTTCTTATCTGATCCTGTAACCCATAAAAGTAAGGTTCTGTATCCTCAAGCTTCTGCTTAGCCTTTCTAAGCTTAACTGAGGACATCATATACATGGCTTTGGTGATCTTCATCGTATCCTGAATACTACTTATTCTGGCCTGAATTTCTTTAGTATTCGCCATAGCAATCCCCCTTATCTTTCACTCTTGAACTCGCCTGCTGCTGTAATAATTGCTTCCTTAGTTTCTTCCGTAAGATCCTTTGTTGATTCAATAGTATTAACTATATCTGAATGCTGGTTATGGAAGAATTCAAGCATATCTGCCCTGAATCCCTTAATCTTAGAAAGCTCAACATCGCTGAATATATGTGCATTGGCTGATACAAGTATAATAACCTGCTCTGCCATGCTGAATGGATGGCTCATAGGCTGTTTAAGAAGCTCCATAAGTGCACGTCCATGCTGTAACTGCTTCATAGTACCCTCATCCAGATCTGATGAGAACTGTGTAAACACTTCCATCTCTCTATACTGGGCAAGGTCGATACGGATACTTCCTGCTGCCTTCTTCATAGCCCTAGTCTGTGCTGCACCACCAACACGGGATACAGAAAGACCTACGTTAACGGCTGGTCTCTGACCTGAGAAGAACAGCTCACTTTCAAGGAATATCTGACCATCTGTAATAGATATTACATTGGTTGGAATATATGCTGAAAGGTCACCTGCCTGTGTTTCAATAATAGGAAGGGCTGTTATAGAACCTCCACCTGCTTCTGGTGAAAGACGGCTTGATCTTTCAAGAAGTCTTGAATGCAGATAGAATACATCACCTGGATATGCCTCTCGTCCTGGCGAACGTTCAAGCAGAAGTGATATAGCTCTGTATGCAACCGCGTGCTTAGAAAGGTCATCATATATAATAAGTACATCCTTTCCATTATGCATGAAATACTCAGCCATAGCTGTACCTGCATAAGGTGCAATATACTGAAGCGGTGCCGGATCTGCTGCTGTTGCTGAAACAATAGTAGTATAATCCATAGCCCCTGCTGTCTTTAAGGTATTAACAAGCTTAGCAATAGTAGAGGACTTCTGTCCAATAGCTACATATATACAGATAACATCCTTGCCCTTCTGGTTAATAATTGTATCTGTTGCAATAGCTGTCTTACCAGTCTGTCTGTCACCGATGATAAGCTCTCTTTGTCCACGACCTATTGGGAACATTGAATCGATAGAAAGAAGACCTGTTTCCATAGGAACTGATACAGACTTTCTCTCTGTAATACCCGGAGCCTCACACTCTACTGGTCTATATCCATCAGCCTGGATATCTCCCTTATCATCAATAGGTGAACCAAGTGCATCAACTATTCTTCCAAGGAAGCCTTCTCCAACCGGAACACCTGCCATCTTACCTGTACGGGCAACCTTGCTGCCTTCCTTAACTGTTACATCACTACCAAACAGGATAACACCAACTTCATCACGTCGTACATCCTGAACCATACCCTTTACGCCGCTGTCAAACACAACAATCTCACCGTAAAATGCATGGTCGATGCCATCAACATTGGCAATACCATCACCAACCCAGTTAACAACGCCAATTTCCTTATCCTTAACTGCAAGCTCAAAATCCCTGATATCCGCTTCAAGAATTGAAAGAATACCTTCCTCGCTTGCTGTATTTTTACCGGCACTTACAGCCTTTGCAATACTATTCTTTAACTGGTCGATACGTGCTTTCTCGCTCCAATCATATTCCTTAGAGCCTACCTTAAGAACGAAGCCGCTCTTTAAGGATGTATCCTGCTCTAATTCGAGTTTAATGTCTGTACTATTAAACTCCTTAGCTATAAAGCTCTTAATTCCTGCAAGCTGCTCATCAGATGGTGCCTCCACATAAGTAAGCACCGCTGTGCTTTCCTTCTGCTTAGGAGTCAGCTCAAGCTCTTTTAAGGCTTTACATACTTCATCAAATAAACCTATATCATCATTATCACATAAAAGCTGTAAGAAATTTCTCACATTCTTAGAGAACACCTTCTGAACCACAAGGTGCTTTTTCTCAAGTGATACTGTTGGATCACTAAGCTCTTCCTTTACCTGTGGCACAACCTCGAAAATGTCCTTAACAGAAGATAACTCTTCATACGACATACCAGTTTTATGTAATTCTGATGCATAATCAATCGCTGTCTGTATCACTATTTATCACCTGCTTTATTCAAAAATGTGTCATAAAGTGCAGCATTACTGTCAGCGCTGTTGCTTGCTACAACCTTAGCAGCAGCATCCACAACCATATCTGCAATCTCTTTTTCTGCCTTCTTTAATATCTGTTCCTTCTGGTTTACAGCCTCTGCCTCTGCATCATCCTTAATCTGAGATGCTGTCTTATGGGCATCTGCTACTATACGCTGATATTCTTCATCAGCAGTCTTTCTTGCCTCAGAAACAACCCTTTTCTTTTCATTCTCTGCATCGCTTAATACTGCCTGATACTTTGTCTTAAGCTCCTCAGCCTCATTCTGCTTAGCAGCAGCCTCGCTAAACTGTCTGTCAGCTTCCTCCTGCCTTTTAGCAATAATCTTCTGAACTGGCTTGTATAAGAATATTCTCATAAGCACGAAGAGAATTAAAAGGTTAATAATTGTAAATAAAACATTCCAAACATCTAACTGGAGCATCTTATTTCCCTGCCTTTCTTCGTAGTATGTTGTTTGATGCTATCTATCAACCACACAGACTCTTTAACTGGTGTCCTATCTGATTGATAATAGCTGTTTTGTTATCTATATGCTGGATTAGCCAAGCATAACTATAATCATAAGGGCGATAACGAAACCATAAATAGCAGTAGCCTCTGCCAACGCACTACCAAGAATAAGTGTCTTTGTAATCTTGCCTTCTGCCTCTGGCTGTCTTGCAACAGCTTCTGAAGCTCTACCAGTTGCTATACCTATACCAATACCTGCACCAAATGAACCTAATACGGCGATACCTGCGCCAATAGCTATGATTGTTCCACTCATAATCTTATCTCCTTTTTCTTTTCAAGTTTCCAGATTTTTTTCTAATCTACGCTGATGCCGGTTATATAACTTTCTATATATATCCGCCACGAATTCAACATATACACAATATATGCATTACTCTGTAATCTCATCAATATATAATGATGTAAGGAATACAAAAACATATGCCTGAAGTAAGCCATCAAATATATCAAAATACAGACTGAATACAACCGGAAGACCTACCGGAAGTATCATTTTAAGAAGCTCCATAATAACGAAGGCTCCTAATACATTACCGAAAAGTCGCATACAAAGCGAAAGTGGCTTTGTTACTACCTCCAGAATGTTGATAGGTGTTACTATTGCAACCGGTTCAACAAAGCCGTGTAACCAGCGTTTAACACCCTTTTGATAAATACCGGCAGCCTCAATAAGAATAATACTCATAAGTGCCAGTGCTACCGTGACTCTTAAGTCCTTCGTTGGGGACTTAAAGCCAAACAGTCCGATGATATTGGAAACACCAATATACAGCATAACTGTTGTGAGATAAGGCACATATTTCCTGCCTTTTTCGCCGACCATTCCCTGAACCATATTCATAAGACCAGTTACAATACTTTCCGCAACTGCCTGTCTTTTGCTTATATGATCCACCTTAAGGTTTCGGGTAAGTATAAATGCCACTACAACCAGCACAGCCATAATAATCCATGTGACCACAACAGCCTCTGAAACTGGTATTCCACCCAAAACAGGAATCGTAAAGACGGTCTCACATTGAAGTTCTTCAATAAGCTTCTGTGCTAAATCATTCAAAAAACCATCTCCTTATCCTTTCGTTTTCTCAATGCGGATTGTATACCCATTTATTGGAAATGTAAAGCTAATTAATCTTTTTTTTAACAAAGTTTTTAATATCCCTTTGAATTTTTGCACAAATGTATGTATTTATTATAGTACACTTTGATTTTTTACATATTAACTGACACACTTATAGATGGTCTGCCAGCTTATATAAAATGCGTGCAACCTCCCCTAAAATGCTGTATAATGACATTTTATTCATTAAAATTTTTAAAATGGCGCAGAAATTATTTTTAATCTTTTATCTGCATTTTTTGTTTGCGTATTAATGACCATTGGTCATTTTTACGATTTTTTCACTACTATTGATTTATTTATATTTGTATTTCAATATTTTTATTGCATATATATGTCCATAATCGCATTTTAATGACAAAAATACATAAAAAATACAATCCTATACAACATATTGTACAAAAATAGTGTCACTTTTTGATTTCTATAATTGTATTATATATAAGAACACAACAAAGGGGTGATTTCAATATGAGCTACAAGAATAATACCAAGGAATATGAGCGCATACTTAGATTGTACAGTAACGATATATACCGTATAGCGCTTCTTAAATTAAAAAATGTAAGCGAAGCCGAAGATGTATTCCAGAACGTATTTATCAAGCTGTACACCTGTGACAACAGCTTTGAATCGGATAAGCATATTAAGGCCTGGCTTCTAAAAGTAACTGTTAATGAATGCATTAATGTTCTTAAAAGCTCCTGGAACTCGAAGGTGCTTGAAAGCATCAACGATAATTCCAGCTATGACAGTTCTGCATCTGTCACAGCTAATGATAATACGGAGGTGTGGAATGTGGTAGCTGCTCTGCCACAGAAATACAAAGATGTAATATTCCTGTTTTATCATGAGCAGTACTCTACCGAGGAAATATCACAGATACTTGATATATCTGCACCTAATGTTAGAACCAGACTTAAAAGAGCAAGGGAAATATTAAGAAGAGAGGTGAAGGATTATGAAATTTAATGATGCATTTGATAATGACTGCAAAAAAATATGCGCCAGTGATGAACTTATAAACCGCACACTTATGGCTGCCATAACACACGATTCCAAAACACCTGATGATGCTGTGGCTAACATAGCTGCTTCTGGAACTACCTCTAGAGCCCCTTCTGGAACTACTTCTGGAACTGCTTCTGGAACTACCTCTGGAGCTCCTTCTAGAGCTGCTTCTGGCAATTCTATACATAGTCACAAGGCGGCTGATAAAGCTGTTACAAAGCCTGCAGCAGGCGTAAGGTCCCGCAGACATTTATTTAAGCTATCAGCTATTGCGGCGGCGGCTGTTATACTGTTTATTGGTGTATACAGCATATACAGCTCCCAGACTAATAAAAATATCCTGAATTCATCAACTCTTAAGGTCTATGCTGGCGAAAACAACGAAGAGCTTAACACAAAAGGCCTGTCCTTATCCTACTGCAAGGATACTGCTGATGGTATGTCAGACATACAGGGCTGGGACTGGAAAGAGGGATATAATCATACAAGAATTCTATACTTTGACCTTAACATCCAGCTCACAGACAGTTCATCACGCATCAGCCGAATCACCGTGACAGCCTCTGATGATAATGTAAGCTTACTGACACGCGAGCCTGTTCCTGAAGACATCATAGCTAATAACTATGAGATTTCGGATGAATATGGAGAGCAGCACTCCCTTTATAAAAGTTCTCCTGACTTTGGATACCGCACATATACCAACTTTAATTCCAAGGATAAGTTTCTTTATATTAACCATAATAACGAGTATTCAGCAGCTTATGAGAACTTTGAGCACCTGTATGCAGGATTCAGAATGGCTAATACTAACTCTTTAAACTCAAAGCTGACCATAACAGCAGAATATGAAGATGGTACAATCGTTTCAAGAAATTATAGTGCAACTGCATATTCATCAGAATACTATATGTTTATAAAAGAAATAAACTAACATTAAACCAGCATCATAACTAATGTTAGTACTGCTGTTAACACTACTGTTATACTATATTATACTAATGTTATGAACTAATGTTATGAACTAATGTTAAAATATTATCTATTGTTTTAATATTTATATTTATATGCTAAAATATAATCAGGCTGTAACCTAAATCACAATATCATGTTACAGCCTGGTTCTTTTATTATAAAGCGTAATAAGCGCAGAAAGCAGGTATTATATGGCATTACATGTTATGGATGAAGCTAATCGCTGCCTTCAATGCAAGGTACCACAATGTCAGAAGGGTTGTCCAATAAGCACTAACATTCCTATGGCTATCAGACTTCTTAAAGAGAACAAGCTTGATGAAGCCGGAAAAATGCTATTTGAAAATAATCCACTTACTACTGTGTGCAGTCTTGTATGTAACCACGAAAAGCAATGTGAGGGACATTGTGTATTGGGACGTAAAGGTGCGCCTGTCCATTTTTCTACAATAGAGAACTACATATCTACAACTTACGCAAACAAGATGACTGAAGGACCTAAGCCTTCTAATGGCAAACGTGTTGCAATCATAGGTTCTGGTCCTGCCGGAATAACAATTGCCATTATTCTTGCAAGATATGGTTATCAGGTAACTATATTTGAAGGCAAGGATAAGATAGGCGGTGTCTTAAGATATGGTATACCTGAATTCCGACTTCCTAAGTCTGTCCTTGACGATATTGAATACCGTCATCTTGAATTAAAGGGTATAAAGGTACGTCCAAATACAACCATTGGAAGTGCTATAACAATAGAAGATCTCTTCCGTGATGGCTATAAGGCTATATTCGTTGGAACAGGGGTATGGAACCCTAACACTCTCCATATCAAAGGAGAAACCTTTGGCAATGTTCACTTCGGCATCAACTATCTTAACAATCCAGACAGCTATAAGCTCGGTGAACGCGTTATTGTAATAGGTGCTGGTAATGCAGCTATGGATGTTGCAAGAACTGCAATAAGAAAAGGTGTACGTTATCTCACCTGCTTCTCTATTACAAAGGAGGTTGCAGCAAGTCAGTACGAATACAGCTATGCCAAGCTGGAGGGTGTAGAATTCGAATATAATAAACGTCCTGTTGAGATTAAGGATAATGGAGTTATATTCCGCGATATAATAGAAAATGAAGATGGTTCTTTCACAGATATTGAAGGTACTGACAAGTTATATAACTCAGATAGTGTTATAATATCTATAAGCCAGGGACCTATGACACGCCTTGTCAATTCAACTAAAGGTCTTAACGCTAACAAGCGCGGACTTCTTGAAGCAGATGAAACCGGACACACCTCACGCCCTGGAATATTCGCCTCTGGTGATGTTGTCAATGGTGCACGTACAGTTGTTGAAGCTGTTGCACATAGTAAAATCGTTGCTGAATCAATGCACGCTTATATGCAGTCGCTGGATGAAGAGTAGAATGGCTGTTTAGCCAAGTTATTGTTTAAATCTCTTCTAATCATCAAGGATTTGCCAATAGGGATTTATTCAACTATATAAATGCTTGTAATAATTGACCATATTTGCTTTTTTCGCAAATATGGTCAATTTTTCTTTCTTAAATCTTCCCGCTGAATTTGACTTAGATTACCTTTTTTACGAATAGGGTCGAACTTTACTTCACCTGTGTAACCACACCATCCTTATCTACATCAGCATTAATACTCACATCATTTAGAAGTCCGAATATTCTGTTCTTATCAGACTCCTCTGTACATATTCTTGTTACGCAGCCTGACAGCGTTCCATCCTGAACTGCCGGAACAACTGATACATCAACCTTGCTTCCAGTTTCATCATCACCGCTTATGCGAATATTAACAAGCATTGTATCTACATTATATTCATCAAACCAGAAGTTTCCAAGACTATAGAAGATTGGTTTGTCTTCATAATACTCTATTCCCTGAAGACAATGGCTGTGTCCTCCTATTATAATATCTGCTCCTGCATCTATATAATCCCTTGCAGTTGACCTCTGCACCTCTTCTAACACAGTCGTATGCTCCGTTCCCCAATGGACTACTGCTACAACATAATCTGCATTCTCTCTTGCTTCTTTAATTGTCTGTATGAACAACTCTGTATCATAGCATCTAAGAATTCCCGGTGTAGAGTCAGTTGCCTGTGGAGTCATCTTGTACTTTTCAGCTCTTGAAGCTGCTACTATCGCTATTTTCTTTCCATCAACAGTTGTATAAAATGGCTTCATAGCCTCTTCCAGATTCCTGCCAGCTCCTACATATGGTATTCCAACTGCATCAAGTGCATCAAATGTATCATACATTGCAGTCTGACCATAATCATATACGTGATTATTAGCAAGCTGTGCAACATCAACACCTAAGGAATTCAGTACCTTAGCACGTTCCGGCTTAGCCCTGAAGGTCCACATCTTATTAGCCAACGGCTCTCCACGGTCACTATAACAGAATTCATTATTAACCAGCGTTACATCTGCCGCCTTCATATACTGTATCAGCTCTGGGGATATGCACTTGGTTATATCTCCATTATTCTTATCCAGCTCTTTAGTTGTCGGCTCTCCCTCTGCAAGATTAATATCACCTGTAAATGTAAGCGTTATATCGTATGGATGAACATTTTTAGTAGTTGCCTCCTCTGTAACAGCTTCTTCTCCCTTCGTAGCAGTTCCTGTACCACTAACTGCTGATGCCTTTCCGCAGCCTGTAAGCAGAACAGACATAGACAATATCAAACCGGCTATTACAGACATTCCACTTATTATCCTGTTATGTCTTCTCCTATCAGAGGCATTCCTTCCTCTATATCTGCTACTGTGTCCATTGCTATATTCAGCATTATATCTATCACTATATTCAACATTATGTACATCATTATATTCAACATTATATTCAACATCATATTTATTAATATATTCTTTAGTATATTCTTTAATATATGTATTGGTATATTTATATCTTAGCATATCTCAATTTCCTTCTTTCGTTCCTTAATAAACTTAAAGTGCTATAATTCATATCCCTGTATGCGTATATTGTAATGCAGCTCATATGATTATTACACATTTCATTAATGAATTAATGAATCAATAAATTAATAAAATAAATACTGCGATATAGATAAATATATGCAAACAGCAACAGCCATCTGCAATCATACCTCATAGCCAATAATAATCTGATATGATTCATCTACATCACAGTAACGTTCATCTTATATTCTACTCTGCTTTATTCTGGTTCATCCCTAATAGCTGCTTCGCCTTATCAAAGGAATCCATATGAACAAGAATATCACACTTTGCATTCTTATCATTATTAAGGAACTTAAGTAACCCCGTATGAAACTTCCATCTTTCAAAATATGATATATTATTCTTTCTTAGTATCTTCTCTATCTTCTTGCATTCTTCCATCGATACATCCGAGCAGATAACTCTTTCCATTGTAGAAACTTCACTCATCAACAAACACCTCTTCAACTAATACTACTTATACAAATCAAATATTTATATAAATCTATAAATGCTGTAAATTCAGCCTTTTACTTTCTAATCCTTGCGTAAAGCCTGTCTTTAACATTACGTTTAAAGTTTATCACAACAATTTGAAAAAATCCACTTTAAATAATTAGAAATAATCCAGAGATAGAAGCAATATAAGAAATGTGCGAAGCAAGGGTACAGTAGAGCAATAGTATGCCACAAAAAGAAAGACACCGGCTAACCGCCGATGTCTTCCCCGGGTATATTATATATCACCCTCATTACTATATATTAGGTTTATCAGAAAAACGGATTAATTGTTAAAACTATTTAGTCATTCCTTTTTTCTTCTTCTCGTATACGAATACTCCTAATAAAGCCATAGCACTAATAGCTGCTAATATAACATAAATTGCTACATTAGTTGTATCACCTGTTGCTGTGCTCTCTCCTGTTTCTGGATTACCAGTTGCTGGCTCACTTGTTGCTGGAGCGTTTGTTGATGGTTTATCTATAACCTCTCCTGAGCCTTCAGCCTTAGCATCACTATAGATGATTGCATATGTTGAGAACTTATCTGACTTAAATGTAAGTTTATTGCTTGCTGCATCAAATGCTGCATCAAGAATAGTTGTTTCACCATCATGTACTCTTACAATCTTATAAGTTCTTGTTACTGTAGCATCCTTATTAACAAGATTCTCTGGAAGATTAATTGTAAATTCAATCTTCTTTTCTGTATCTGTTATTGTTCTTGTAGTATTACCAACTGATAATATAACGCTTATATCGAAATATGAACCAACTACATAATTACCAGATATAATATCTTCTACTGCCTTCTTATCTTTAGCACTTACGCTGTCAGTAACAGCCTTAACGACAACTTCAATCTTTACATCTGCTCCGTTAGCGATTGCTTCCTTCTCTGCATCTGTATATTCTACACTATCGTCTTCAACAGTAGCACTTACACCATCTTTCATATCACCTGAAGCAACTGTGGCTGGTGTAAGCTTGGCAATTGAAGTAACATCTTCCTTCTCAGCACAGCCTTCGTGTTTACAATGACGAGACTTAGAACCTTCTTCCAAAACTGTAGGTGCTTTATCCACTGTAAATTCATCGCTGAAATCATGTCCTAAAGCATCCATTTCCCTTGTCTGTTCGGCATCACACTTAGTACATAATCTGTGTTCAACACCCTTTTCTGTACATGTTGGTGCTGTCTTAACTGTCCACTCACCCCATACATGCTCTTCTGGTCTGTCCTCTACGAACTGGAGGAAGTCACCTAACTCAATCTTACCATCTTTTCCTTCTGGCATTGTATCAATACCACCAGTAACGATATTCTTGAAATCACTAAGATTCTTGAAATCTTCTGCTGTAAGCTTTGCACCTTCACTATTAACTGATTCGCCATTCTTGTTAATAAAGAAACTTTCGAGTGAATAGTAACGGCTGATTACATCTTCCTTTGCTTCCTTATCTGTCTTATTAAGTAATGCCTTACCTTCTGCATCTACAATTTCCTTGTATGTATCGTCTGAATAAGACTTAACATTCTCTACTGTAAACTGAGGTTCAACACCTGTATATACATGTAATTCTAAGTTAGAACCACCATTATTATAACCTACTAAGTTAACATAAGTTCCCATAGGATCTGAGTTGTTAGTAAATCCATTAGCTGTATTACCAAATGAGTAGCTGTTATATATCTTGTGATTAACTGCTATACCAGAACCACCCATCTTAAATCCATTACCATCACCCTTTGAGTCATGTAATGCACCATTGTAATATAGCATACCATTACCATAGCATACGCAGTCATAGATTTCTACCGCTCCAATAGCTCCTGTTGCGCCCTTAGAGAATAGATCCCATCCATCATCAGCATTGTAGGCTGCTATACAACCCCTAAATACATTGCCTTCACCACAAGTAAGCTTAGCAGCGAAACCATCTGCATTGTTCTGTGACTTATCACTATTGTTATATGCGTTACAATTAATTATCTGATTGTATGAAGGCCAGTCTGCCTTGTTATTAGAGCCATCTGTTCTTGATACTGAAAGTCCTGAATTAGAGTGACCATAGAAATCACAGCCTTCAAGAATGTTATGGCTTCCACCAAGTCTGACGCCACCACCGTTAGCAAACTTCATATTAGCTACATACCAGTAATCACCTGATAAATCAAATGTATTAGATACGAACTTTTTACCTACAAAGCTTCCGCCAAAATCAAATATTACATCTTCTGTATTATCTGGTGCTGCCATAAAGTACTTCATTCCATCTTCGCCAGTACCATCATTGCCATGCCATACACCTGTTGTCTTAGTAAGATTGTATGTACCACCTAATGCATATACAGCCTGACCTGACTGGCAGTATGTTAATGCTGTCTGAACATCTACAGGATCTTCCTTAGTACCTGCTGCTGATGAAGTACCTGTTGGAGAACAATATATAGCTTCCTTAACTGGAGCAATTATTCTACGGTTAACTGTTGTATTCATTACAACTGGTGCTGCTGATGTGATATTCTGAGTAGCATCTGGCTCGAAGTATACCTGGAATCTGTTATCACCAACAATTAATGTTGTATCAAATGTATATGTTCCTGCTTCTACTGACTGCTGGCTCACAATTGTCTTAGCATTCTGCTTAACTGTAAGAAGTCCCTTTGTATTAACAGATACACCATATTCATAGCTTTCTGATGAAGTCTGGCTAAGTGTTGTCTGTGATACACCTGGTTTTGTTGCTGCTGGCTTGTCAAATGTCTGTGGAGCATCTGCTGCTCTGTCTGTTATATTAAGCTCAACTGATGATGTATCAACTGTAATCTTTGCGCCTCTTGATGCGAAGAATCCAAGATACATATTATTTTCTTCTATTGTTGAGAATGTATCTGCTGGCAGATAATAGAAAATATTCTCTACCTTACCACCTGGATTAGTCACGCCTGTTGCTGCGCTTGTAACACTTGAACCTTCTACATATTCGCCTGTTTTTGTATCCTTCATCCAGGCATATATACCTGAATTATCTTTCTTTAATCTTAATTCATATTTCTGTGGAGCATCTTCTTTAATCTGATACTTTAATGAATTACCAATCTTACTAAATCTTGTAATATTATGCCTGTTAGATGCATCCCCCTTTGTAACACCATATCTACCGAATACATTTACCTGTCCATAATATCCACCAACTGCAATTGCGTTTGAATAGTAGACTGATGCATCACCATCTGTACCGTTAGAATCTCTTACCATAATACCAAAGCCTTCCTGGTTATCAGGAGCTGACTTTGTGATATAGTAATTAACTGTTACTTTAGCTGTTATATCAAAATTATCTTTCTTAGCATCTAAAGTTGTATAGTAATATGCTATACCATCGTGTCCATCATCTGTACACTTACCGCCACCTTCTTTAGCCTCAATAACTACTGAGCCCTCAGTAGCAGTATTTATAGTCATTTTCTTTTTATCGACAGACTGACCAAATATAATTGAATTCCATGTAAGATCTTCAAACTTAAATTCTTTCTTATCTCTTACTGTTACCTGAATTGTTGTTTCAAGTGGCTTTTCTTCTACTGTTGCAGAAATCTTAATATCATATGTTCCTGTTTCATCTTTCTTGTATGCTGATGAATCAACCTTAACATCTGCTTCAGCAACTTTCTTTTCTTTTCCACTATCATATACAGCAACTACTTCAAGTCCGTCTGCACTAAATTCAGCACCCTTAACGTATGTAGTAGTTGTTGGATATACATCTACTTTAAGTGAATGTACTGTAGGTTTAACAACTTCAAGTGTATATTCAGCCTTAGCACCATTGTATTCTACTACATATGTATACTTGCCTGCCTTAGTTGTATCAAGTTCAGCAGCCTTAGCCGTTACATATCCCTTAACTGAATCTGTACCCTGAATAACTTTAGCTGAACCATCCGAATAATCGGCTGTTATTGTAAGACCTTCTACATAAGCATCTTTATCATAT
>CAKRKK010000008.1 GCA_934358235.1 uncultured Lachnospira sp. | reverse complement strand
GGAACATGTAGACCGTATCATTAAGATGGCGGATGACTTGGGTCTTTATATGGCGCTTCTCCCATCCTGGGGAAACCTGTTAAAGACAAATGTTATTACAGAAGAAAATGTATTGGACTATGGCAGATTTCTTGCCAGCCGTTATAAGGATTATTCTAATATAATATGGGTACTGGGCGGAGATATTAAAGCTGAAACAGACGCTTTCCAGAACATTTATCGCCAATTAGGTACATACCTTAAATCTGCAACACCAGACAATTTAATAACATTTCATCCATTTGGAAGATGTTCATCAACAATGTGGTTTCCTGATGATGGCTGGATTGACTTTAACATGTTCCAGTCAGGTCACAGACGCTATGACCAGTGTAATCTTGGAGCATGGGATGATACCGGCAATCCATCCTACTTCGGTGAAGATAACTGGAAATATGTCATACATGACCAGTCAATAAGCAATAAGCCTGTTCTTGATGCCGAGCCATCATATGAGTGGATAATTCAGGGACTGCATGATCCAAATGAACCTTATTGGACTGCAAAACATGTTCGAAGATATGCTTACTGGTCTGTTCTTGCAGGAGCCTGCGGTCATACATATGGTGACAATTCTGTTATGCAGTTCTACACAGGAGGTCATGATGGTGTAAGCTATGGTGTTGTATGCAACTGGGACGAGGCTATTCATCACGAAGGTTCCGGACAGATGTATTTTCTTAAAAATCTTATGCAATCTGTAGATTTTATTAATGGAAAAGCCAATGACTCATTACTTATATCAGGACAGAAAGAGAAACACGACCGTGTTGCTGTATTTGCCGGTGATACATTCCTCATCGCATACGATTATCTTGGAAATGATTTCACACTTGATACGCATCATTACATCGGAAAAGACATGTGGTGGATGAGTCCTGTAACCGGAGTTAAGAGCTATATCGGCAAGTGTAATTCAGGTACCTTCACAGCTAAGAAATTCGCTAAAGTTGAAGGCGATGATACAGACAGGGTTCTTATAATTAAATAATCTACATAAAAATAGTTTGGTATCTTCAATATATGACAGATACCAAACTTTTTTACTCACATCTTCATCCCATACTTATCCAGATCAACCCTGCCGTTAACGACCTCGATTCCATCCGCCATAAGCAGTTCTGCCTGCTTTCCGGCTCCGCCAAATGCGAATTCTCCGGCAAGTTTCCCTTTGGAATTGACTACCCTGTAACACGGAATTCCTGATGGGTCTGGATTCTTATGAAGTGCATTGCCAACTGCACGCGCCATCTTCTTATCACCTGCAAGCTGTGCAATATGTCCATAAGTTGAAACCTGTCCTCTCGGAATCTTCTTGACAGTTTCATATATCCTCTTGGTTGGACTGTCAGATACAAGGTCATAACTTTCTGCAATCATGCATCGAATATCTTCATCAGGAATAGTTCCATTAAGAATAATAGTATTCCAGTATTCTTTATTCTGATGCCAGCCTGCAATCACCGATGAATATGTACTTCTCCATAGATCGCGCCACTCAGGTGAAACCTTCACATTAAGATTAATATATCCATTACGTTCGTATGTCCATAAAAATGCTTTCTTGCATCCTTTAACTCTTACAAGCTGCCAGTCATCATCATGAAAAGGCGCTTCCTGATAAGTATCTGGAAATGAAAGTCCATATGCAAGTGCTTCTTCCCTAGTCGTCATGTTATTACCAGTCCTTCATAACATTTGTTAATATAGTTCTTAATTGAAGTTTTCACGCAACCACAAAAACAATCTCTTCTGCCCCATATCAACGCCATTCTGCTTTATCAGTTTTGCTAAATCACCAATCAATATTGATGTAGTACTTGTAGCTACTGCATCCGCAAATATCTCTTTAGGTTTCATTCTATGATTATCTTCTATCAGCTTTAAATTATCTATCTTAGTGCTACTAGCTCACCGCAGCTCTTTTTATATATTTCTTAATCTGTAATCACATATTGGAACACCTGCTTTACACTCCAGCCTGTGAATCCTTAACATCCACTTGGATGCATCTTCGATTCTTCCATCTGCAATAGCTGCATTGATTCTCTTGTTAAATGCAATTATTTCCCCGGTTATCCTCATAACTTAGTCTTTCTGACATACCCTAATGCTGTTAATGCCTGCTCATTAAGTTTCTGTCCGTATTCCTTTTTCTGCTTATCAGAAAGTGACTCATAATCAATAATCTTGTCACCCTCTATAATCTTTATAACTATGTTCATGCGTTTCACCTCATAGAAGCTTACTGTCTTATATGCTTTAGCTGATTGTCCTGATTACTGCTTCTTATCATCTCTGCATAAAACTAATATTGTTATGCAGATAATCGTTGTTATTGCTACTGCATTTGCCACTTCTGACTGCGACTTACTTCCACGTAACTTCACTAATCAGCTACCAATCTTTTTAGCATTCAAATTATCACTCCTTTCGCGCCACGTTCTGTGACTTGGCTATAATATATTGCTTGCCACGAACTGTATCAACACGTTTTGTGGAATTTCTCTTGATTTTTTTCCACAAAACGTGTTATTATTTAACTATACTAAATAGAAGGAGTTGAAACAGATGGGTGATTTTCCTAATATATTCAAAAGAATAAGAGAGCAAAGTGGTTTAACACAACAACAGATGGCAGATAAACTTGGCATATCCCGAAGTGCTATTGGAATGTACGAAAAAGGAGAAAGAGAACCCAACTTTGAAACTCTTGAATTAATAGCAGATACTTTTAATGTAGATATGAATTTTCTTCTGGGTAAAAAACCAACAACAGAAGTTATCCCAGATACCTACTACCTTAATGATGATGCCAGAGATATGGCTCAGTTCTTATATGAGAACCCTGATTATAAAGTTCTCTTTGATGCATCACGCAAGGTTAAAAAAGATGATATTGAATTTGTTAAGCAAATGATAGACAGAATGTCAGAAAACCATTGACATATTTAAGGAGTTTTATATGACAAAATATTCTAAACAAGCAATTAAATTCTTAAAGAAACAGGATACAACAACTAAAAAGCGTATTGTATCTGCTATAGAAGCTCTACCATCTGGTGATGTTAAAAAGCTACAGGGGACGACATCAGGTTATCGTTTAAGAGTAGGTGATTTTAGAATTATATTTGATAAAGATGGAAATATAATTTATATTGAAAAAATTGAAAATCGTGGACAGGTGTATAAAAAATAAGGAGGTATTTTTATGACTGCTGTTAAAGAAAGAATATTAGGTGCTGTTTCTGTTATGAATGAAGCTGATGCTGAAGTGGTATGGGAATTAATACTTGCAAACTTCCCTAAGAGGTCTTGGAGTGATATAGAAACTGTTGAGCCTGATGAGTTTGATAAAAAAATGCTTGAAAGTATAAAAAATGACCCTGATTGTTCTGAATTTGTATCATCAGAAGAAGCTATGAAAGAACTCGGATTGAATTAAATTTCTGACCATTTCCCTCACCTCAGCGAAATGGTCAAATATAAACAAGGGGATGATTAATATTACTAAACAGACCATAGTTCCTTATCACGGAAAAGCTCTTAAAAAAGAGCTGGAACAAGCAATACTTAAACAGGCGGGGCTTAAATAGCCCCTGCCATATATGGAGGTATAGATTATGAATAGATTATTTTATCCAGCATTATTTCACACAGCAGAGGAAGACGGCTTCTGGATTTCATTTCCAGATATTCCAGAGTGCTTAACCGAAGGAGATAATATGGAAGAAGCATATAATATGGCTATTGATGCCCTTGGCTTGTGTCTTTCAGATATGGAAAAGAACAACATTACATTCCCTGCTCCATCTTCTGTTGATAAGATTACAGTTGATAAGGATGCCGTATTAGTTGTTATAGAATTTGATATGCTTGCATATAAGAAGCGCACAAGTTCCCGCGCCGTTAAGAAAACTCTTACTATTCCAGAATGGCTTAACGAACAGGCTATTCAGCTTAATATCAACTTCTCACAGGTATTACAGGATGCATTAATGGAAAAGGTTGGGAATAAATAACCAATATTCACATTTTGAATAACTAATATATAATTGAAGCTACAAAAACATAAACTATATCAAATGAAATTTGAGGACGGAACAGGCAGCCGTCACCCTGGTTGGAGATGTGGGAATGTCACCCCACCTATTTCATTTGTTAGTAAGGTGGTAGCTTCGGTTACCACATTTTTTATTTGACTTTATATTAATATATATCTCAAGAAGATATGGCTGACTTGTTTGGCTGTGAATAGAAGACTTTATATATATATCTTAAGTCCTCTATTTGCGTTTAGGAGAAATATATGAATAAAAAACCGCAAGAATTTTTAACAATTGATTAGCAAATTGAATTGCTCAAAGAAAGACATTTAAATTTCAATAACGAAAAGTTTGCTAAAGATATGCTTTTAACTCATGATTATTACCTGTTTGGTTCAGTGATAGAAAACAGACAGAAATATTAATTTTAAGGAGAATTATTATGAAAACTGCTAAAGTCATAAAAATTTTAGACAAGTACTCTATTTTAATTAACTATGGAAGAACTAAAGGCGCTACCATAGGCGAAAATGTTCAGGTTGTTGAAATAGGTCCTGAAATAACGGATCCTGATTCTGGAAAAAGTCTCGGTACTCTTGATCACATCAAAGATGTATTGCAAATACAAGAAGTCTTTGATGAATTTTCAATTTGTAAAAAAAAGGTCGAAGTCAATTTTGCCTCATTTGTAGATCCTTTTAAGCAAGCTGAAAAAATATACTCTGAGCAAGCATTACTTGTCAATAAAGAACAGATAACAAAAATACAAAGACCGCAAAACAATATTATCAATTTAGGAGATACTGTTAAAATAATATAAAATTTTATTTGAAAATTATTGACTTTTAGTTTCCTTACAAATATAATGTAGTCAAGTTAAATAGCTGATACTTAAATGGACAGCGAAGAAAAAGCCTTGCTACATATATTTGTGGCAAGGCTTTTTCGATTTTATTTTATTATGGAGAAAACTATATTGGATAAACCTTTTTTAACTTTTGAAGAACAAATAAATAAACTTATCAACGAAAAACATTTAGTTATAAATAACCGCGATTACGCTCTTGAGGCATTATCTTCTATATCATACTATGACCTCGTTAATGGTTATAAAGATTTGTACCAAAAGGATGATGTATTTATACCAGGATTAGGAATTGAACAGTTATTTACAACACATATATTTAACAAAAATATTCAAGGTGTTATCGTTAAATATGCTGGATATGCAGAGAATTCATTTAAAACTATTCTTTCTTATGTCATTGCCAAAAACATATCTGAGAAAGAAACTGAATATCTAAATCCTAAGAATTACAAATACTCTAATGACAAAGACAAACGGCAGCATCTTAGAAATTTATTAAATAACACTTTAAAATTATGCAATGAAACCCATGATACACCAACATCTCATTATAGAAACACAAAGGATCACATTCCACCATGGATATTATTCAAAAACGTATCTTTTTCTTCTACAACAGATATATATAAATATCTAAAAACCGAAGACAAAGAAGATATGTTTACATATTTCCGGCTTTTATCCGTTTCTAATATAGACAATGAAGCTAAAGCTAATGTTTTACTAAGTGCCCTAAATATTGTTCGTAAATTTAGAAATAAAGCAACTCATAATCTTGATTTTGTTAAATATAGATCTCCTCTTTTTCATAGTGCTAATCATATATTTGAAAATACGCTTTTATATACAAATGAAATTAATAAAACATATGATAATATATGGGGTCTTATTTTATCAATGATTATTTTATTAAATAATAAATATTTAGAATATGGATTCATAACTGAATTATCTACATATTTGAATAGCTATGGAAGTGCTATGAGTAAACTATATTGCCACATGACAGGTATTCCTATAGATTATCAAAGAAGATTTAAATTATACACATCTACTTTAATGACAAGTATCACAAATTATAATCAAGAGGAAAAAAACGACAATGCTCCAAATCTACAAGATACTTATGCGGATGTGGCAGCAACATCTGAAACTGATCCATAACATCTGTGTTTAAAATATAATTACAGACTATGTCATAGACATAAAACTAGTAATAACTGAAAAAAGAAAAACTAAAATAAAAGCCCCTGTGCTACCAACACAAGAGCTTTTACCACGATACTTACATAAGCTGTGCTTATGATATAATACCGCCCTAGACAAGCCATATTATATCATTCATAGCACCGCTTTTGCAAGTGGTGTTATTTTTGTACCCATTTTTGAGTTGCACCGGTGCAACTTGCATATATTTTACAGAAAGGATGATTAATATGGCTAAGGATATACTTAATATGAAATCTGCGTGTGCTTATATCCGTGTATCTACTGACAAACAGGAAGAGCTTTCTCCGGATGCACAAAAACGTCTTCTGATAGACTTTGCTAAAAAGAATAATATGTCACTTCTGGCAAGTAATATCTATCTTGATAATGGTATTTCCGGCAAGAAAGCTGATAAAAGACCAGAATTTATGAAAATGATAGGAATGGCAAAAAGCAAAGAACACCCTTTTGATGTTATTCTTGTGTGGAAATTCAGCCGATTTGCACGTAACCAGGAAGAGTCTATCGTATATAAGTCTTTACTGAAAAAGAACCACGTTGAGGTTGTGAGCGTGTCAGAGCCTCTTATAGATGGTCCTTTTGGAACTTTAATAGAGCGTATAATAGAATGGATGGATGAATACTACTCTATCCGTCTATCTGGAGAAGTCCTTAGAGGTATGACAGAAAAAGCCCTAAGAGGTGGCTACCAGTCCTCTCTTCCACTTGGTTACCGGATGAATAAGGATACTGGCATACCTTACATATATGAGGATGAAGCTATTATTGTAAAAAAGATATATAAAGACTATATTGCAGGTCACAGTTATTTAGAGATTGCCAGGGAGCTTAATGCTCTGGGATATAAAACAAAGCGTGGTGCAGCCTTTGAAGGACGTACTATTGAATATATATTATGTAATCCATTCTATTACGGAGCTGTGCGCTGGAACAGACAGAAACATGATGATCATACTATTAAATCCGTAAGTGACTGGATTATAGCTGAAGGTAAGCATGAAGCTCTTATTAATAAAGAAACCTGGGATGAAGTGCAACATCTTATGGCTTTAAGGAGCAGACCTTACAAGTCAAGAGCTGCAGGTCACATGAAGCATTGGCTTGGTGGTATTGTGAAGTGTTCTTCCTGCGGTTCCTCTCTTATGGCTGGGCTTAATGCTACAAGATATCAATGTGGTAATTACAGCAAAGGAAAATGTTCACATAGTCACTATATTAAAACTTTCGCACTTGAACATGCTGTATATGAAGCATTTGAACGTGCTTTAAATGGAAGTGGTAAATTGCATTACGAACTTAAAAAAGGCTCAAATGAGCCTGATACAGATGACAGAAGTGTTATCTTAAGTCAGTTGTCTAAACTAGAGGATAAAGAAGCAAGAATTAAACAGGCATACCGGGATGGAATCGACACCTTAGAGGAGTACAAAGAGAATAAGCAGCTTCTTAAGGATGAACGTGCTGCACTTGAAAAGCAGTTAGAAGCATTTAATAATACTTCCAGTACAGACTCCAATGCTGCTATGCTTAAGAGCATATCAACTGTATATGACATTATAAAAGATACTTCAAAGGACACACTGACAAGAGCAAATGCTATACGAAGTGTTGTTGACCATTGTGTGTATGATAAGGAAAATGATAAGCTGGAGGTATATTTCTTTTTACAAAAATAGAGGCGGCTTAACTGCCTCCTCTATTATCTGGATAAATCCTTTATTTTGAAAATACTGCATCATTTTTGGAAAGAAGATATACACAGTACTGATTCATGCTGATTCCCTCTCTTTGGGAATGTTCTGCCAGTGATCTATGCAGGCTCCGTGGGATTCTTAACTTAAACTGCCCTGAATAATCTTCCAGGCTGTCTGGCTCATGAATCTCTATCCCCTCTTCTATTGCTGCTTCAAGCCATGCTTTTTTTGCATCCAGTGCATTTGCTACCGCACTTTCCACTGTTTCACCACAAGTAATACAACCTGGCAAATCTGGATAAGAAACTACAAAGCCACCCTCATCTTTGTCTTCAACAATTTCCATACGGTATGACATTGCCATATAATCATCAAGCGTTTTCATCGTTCTTCTCCTCACTTTCTACAATCTGCCTTACCATTTCAACATATACTTTCTTGATTGGTTCGTGCTTTGGTATTGTAATTGGCATACACCCCTGTTTTCTGAAAGTATAATGACTGCTTCCACTTCTTGGTGCATTCATTTCGTATCCATAGCTTTCTAACACCTTCCGCAGCTCATCAAATCGGAGATCTTTTGATAAATTGCATATACGTGTTATTAGTTTATCCCATTTTGACATTAATGATTCCTCCTGTATATATTATATGTGGTGTCGCATATGGTGTCAATTATTTTTTATTATTTGTTCTTTTCAATAAATTGTTTTTAATATTTCTTATTTAGATAGGTGAATATCAAAACTATTTACATATTTCTATGTTTATAAAAATATAATCGCATTTTGTAATCGAATACCACAAAGCCGCTTAAATACAGGCTTTGTGACACAATATACCTTAATGAAGTATGGTGGACCAGATGGTGAATTAGGCGCATCCATGCGTTATATCTCACAGCGCTACTCTATGCCTTACAGAGAGGTTTCAGGACTTCTTACAGATATTGGTACGGAGGAATTAGGCCACTTCGAAATGATTAGCACTATGGTTCACCAGCTTACAAGGAAGCTCACTATGGAACAGATAAAGGGTACTCCCTTTGAGGCTTATTATGTAGATCATACCGCTGCTGTATGGCCACAGGCTGCAGGTGGAATTCCTTTCAACGCCTGCGAATTCCAGTCTAAGGGAGATGCAATAACTGATATAACTGAGGATATGGCTGCTGAGCAGAAGGCACGAACAACCTACGATAATCTTATCCGTCTTGCTAAGGATGATCCTGACGTACTTGATCCCTTAAGATTTCTTCGCGAACGAGAAATCGTTCATTTCCAGCGCTTTGGTGAAGCACTTTCTGTTATACAAAGCAAGCTTGATTCGAACAATTTTTATTTTTACAATCCTGAATTTGATAAAAAATGTAATTGCAAAAAGAGCTGATAACACTATTAATAAAATATCAGATTGTTTTAGCGATTGTTTTCGCAATTGTTTTAGTGATTGTTTTAGTGATTGTTTTATCAGATTATCTAATATATAATGATGATATTAGGGTCAAAAGGTCTAAACCCACCTAAGCTTACTCATAGGTTGGTGAAAGACCTTGGGACCCGCCCCGATATGAGCATAAAAGTGCGTAGAAAAGTGCGCAGAAATGAGGATTATTTTGAAAGAGAAAATATATACCGTACCGGTAAATGATGCATTTGCAGCAGATAGTGAATGCCCTGTCTGTGCTATGTTTGAGCAACTGGAAAATGATGCAGTTGAATACACTATGGGACCAAGCTATATGGAGGATGACATCCGGGCTGTTACTGATAAAAAGGGCTTCTGCCAGAAGCATATCAAAAAGATATATGAACAGAATAACAGACTTGGTTATGCTCTTGTAATGAAGACACATATGAATTACGTTATTAAGTCCATTGAAACCTTTAGCAATGATAAGGGTGCTGGCAAAAGCCTTCTTAAAAAAGGAAAGGAAGCCGGCGTTTGTGGATACATAGATGAACTTGATAATTCCTGCTTTGTATGTGATAAAATATCTGCCACTATTGAACGCTACGTTGACACTATTTTTTATATGTATAAGCACGACCGTGACTTTAGGAACAACCTTGCTAATTGCAAAGGCTTCTGCACTAATCACTATGGACTTCTGATGAAAAAAGCAAGTGAAAAGCTTGGTGGCAATGAATATACTGAATTCACAGAACTAATCACCTCTTTATACATTGATAATATGAAAAGAGTACGTGATGATGTTGAATGGTTTATTAATAAATTTGACCATAAATATGCGAACGAGCCATGGAAAAATGCCAAAGATTCTCTTATACGTGCAACGCTTAAGGACAATGGCTGTAAATTATAGAAAGCATTTTCTTCCAATAGATAAAAGCTTCTGCTTAACATAAGAGTGAACTCCCGGTAATTGAATTATCGAGGATTCCCGCCAGCAATCCTAAATATCAAAAAAAGACTGCTGCATAAGAAATTCCCTACACTATATAGCTCAATGAATAATTAGTGGATAATCCATGAATAATCAATGGATAGTCAATAGATAATCCATAATTCTGTATATAATGTATATTTTCCTATCGCAGCAGCCGTTTTATCATTATGCACTATTCTGTATATACTAACACAGCAATTATACCAATCTATATTATTGTGCTAATATGTCATAACCTCATATCCATCCTCTGTTACATGCACCATTATTTCCCACTGTGCTGAGTATGAATCATCCTCTGTATATATAGTCCATCCGTTTCCATCATCAACGTACACATCTGGATATCCGGCATTTATCATAGGCTCTATTGTAAATACCATTCCTGGTGCCATAACCATTCCTGTTCCCTTTTTTATTACATAGCTTACAAATGGTGTTTCGTGGAATTCAAGGCCTATTCCGTGTCCTCCAACATCGCGAACTACTGAATAACCATTTTCCTTTGCGTGTCTGCTTATGGCATCAGCTACATCACCAAGATGTCCCCATGGCTTTACCTGGGCAAGCCCTAATTCAACACACTCTTTAGCTACATCCACAAGCTTTTTGTGTTCTGGTGCAACATTTCCTATACAGAACATTCTTGAAGAATCTGAAAAATATCCATTAAGAATAGTTGAGCAGTCTACATTAACTATATCTCCATCTGCCAGTATAATATCAGAGGATGGGATACCATGACACACCTCATTATTAATTGATGTGCATACACTCTTAGGAAATCCCTCATAATTAAGTGGAGCCGGAATACCTCCCATTGCTGTTGTCTTCTCGTATACCATCTCGTCTATTTCCTGAGTTGTCATACCAGCCTTGATATTCTCTGCAACATAATCAAGCACAGCTATATTAATCTTGCTGCTTTCTCTCATTCCCTGAAGCTGTTCTTCATTCTTTATTATGCTTCTTGGTGGAACCTTATGAAACTTCTTTCTGAATACTTCTATTTTTTTATCAAAATTCATATGGCATTCACAATATGGTTTCTTACTTCCACACCAGCATGGATCATTTCTCATTAACTTCTTCATTTTACTTTTTACACTCCATTCTATTGGTTACTTTACTGCTGAAGGGCTTCTACTATTGCAGGTAAAAACTGTTTCTTTCTTGATACAACCCCTGGCAGTACTGCATATATCTTTCCGGTGTTATCAAAGCTGAACGCATTTTTCAACACCTGCAGGGCATTCTTTCCAGAATACATAACATATGATGTTTCTTTCATAACATCAGTTATAAGCAGATAAGCTATATTTATCTCTCCGTTACGCTCTGTTACACGCTCCATATAATCCTTTTCCTTATTAATAATTGCCTGGATTTCATCATAGCTCATGCAATTAACCTGTCCAACTCCGACTGACAATTCTCCGATTGAAAACTTCTTATAATCCCTGAAGAATATTTCTTCTTCTGTCTTTGAGGAAAGATTACTTCCTGCCCTGAACAGCTCTCTTCCATATTCTTCTATATCTATATCTGCTATGCTGGCAAGCTGATTGCAGGCAGTTACATCATATTCTGTACATGTTGGTGACTTTAGTATAAGCGTATCTGAAATTATCGCTGAGCACAGTAATGCTGCTGTTTCTTTATCTATAGCAAGCTTATGCTCACAATACATCTGATATATAATAGTAGCTGTACAGCCTAATGGTTGATTTCTGAAGAATACAGGCGTTATCGTCTGTATACAGCCTAGTCTGTGATGGTCTATTATTTCTAATATATCTGCATCTTGAATGCCAAATACAGCCTGTGTCTTCTCATTGTGATCAACAAGTATAACTCTTTTTCTGCCTGCCTTTATGATATTACGTCTTGATATCATGCCTATGTAATGTCCATCTTCATCTTCTATTGGGAAGTCTCTGAATCTCTTACTTGCCATAACATCCTGAATATCTTCAATAAAATCATTCAGCTTGAACTTTATTAAAGCTGTCTGCTTCATAAAAAAGCTTACAGGTATCGCCTGATTAAGAAGTCTTGCTACTGTATAAGTATCATATGCAGTTGATATTATAATACAATCATGCTGCTTTGCAAGCTTTGTTATTGTACTTGAAACCTTTGCCCCCTCACATATAATAAGACATCCGGCTTCCATCTCTATAGCACATAGCTGCGATTCATATCTGTTACCTAGTATAACCAGATCTCCCTCATCAATCATGCTTTCCATCATATCAGGATTAGCCGCGGCTATTAACATCTTACCCTTATTGAAGCATTTATCATGATCCCCTGTAATTATATCCGCATTTAAGGTGTCTACAATATTCTTAAGACTTGTATGGGATACTGATAGAATATCGCTGTCATACATTTCAAAATATGACTTAGCCACATCACCGATTGTAACCAGTCCCTTAAGCCTGTTTCCTTCCAGAATCGGTAATGTAACAACATCCAGCTCCTTCATAAGCTTCCATGCATTCCTTACAGAATAATTCTCGTCTATTCCATCAATCTTTCTTATGTCTATATCCTTTACCTGTGGTCTGACATCCTTTATATAGTCAGGCGCTTTCACGTTACACTTAGAAAG
This sequence comes from uncultured Lachnospira sp., assembly GCA_934358235.1. GTDB lineage: Bacteria > Bacillota > Clostridia > Lachnospirales > Lachnospiraceae > Lachnospira. Next base: position 15,087 of record CAKRKK010000008.1, on the reverse strand, counting down.
TACAAACTGTGTTTCTTCATTAAGATGTCCTGCTCTCTTAGGAACATAATCCTTCGTTCCAGTCACAATGTTTTTAAATCTGGCGTAACAGATTGCTGAACATATCGAATCTGTATCTGGATTCTTATGCCCAATAACATATACCTCTTTCATATACTCTCCTCACTTATTATGTTTTATACAACTAACTCACACTCATCTTATTATTAATCTATTTATACGTTTAAAACATAATACCTACTGTAACTACCAACCAAACCATTTATTTATAATATCACATACACCTTATATTATCAATAATGCAATTATCCATAAACTCACTCGTAATTCAATGCGCATAAATAACTACTAAAAGCCCATACAAAAAACACATACTAATAATCTATACCAATAATTCATACTAATAATTTATTCTAATAACCTATACGCAAAGAAACCCGACACAATAATGTATCAGGTTTCTGTCCTGGCACCTTCCTACGATTTCTTACAATAAGAAAGCTTATGCCACATATTCTATTAGTTTCTGAATATAACTATCTTGGTTTCATCAGTATATCCTATTGAACGCATATAATTCTTCATATCTTTTATTGCCTTCTTATATTCGTAATATGAATCATGACACTTCTGGAAAGCAGCTAATGCCTTATCTATATCGCCATCTTCCTTAGCCTGCCATGACTCACAGGCATACTTATGAATAAGCCTGTGTGCTGAATCGAGCTGCTTGAACTGGCTGCTGCCTGTTATCTTAGTATCTGTCTGTGCGTGCATCCATTTGCCAATCTTACATGTGTCAGGATTGTTAAGCTGTGTTATCTTTAACTTCTCAAAGTCAACTATATTATTATATACTCTCCACATCAGGATAAAGTGATCTATTTCAAATATTCTTAACATATCCTGTGTTGTTACAGCACCAGCTTCCCTGAACATATCACTTCTACAGGTATCGATATATCTGCCAATCTTGAATATATGAGTACCTGTTTCTGTACACTCCTTATTAAGCATGCCATATGTATCTGCTATATTGCTGACCTGATCTGAAAACTCGTTAGTTGTTTCTGACTGTCTGTCAATATCATTAAAGATTCTTTCAACTGAATCATTAATAGCTGTCATCTGGTCATTCATGTGTTCAATATCTCTTAATGATATTTCTACCTTTTCATTACCTTCTGAAAGCTTCATAGTAGTATCTTCCATAGAAGTTGCAAGAACCTCTATATCGCCCTTAAGCTCATTAACATACTTAACAATATCCTCTGCTGATTCTGAGGTATTACTTGAAAGCTGTCTTACCTGGTCTGCAACAACTGCAAAGCCCTTACCAGCCTCTCCCGCTCTTGCTGCCTCTATCGAAGCATTAAGTGCTAAAAGATTACTCTGGCTTGCGACCTTCTTAACAATATCAACAATCTCACCAATCTTATTAATCTTCTCATGAAATGCCTGAACCTGATTATTAATATCCGCAATCTTTTCTGATGATTCATTAACAACTCTTATACTGTCATTCATATTAGCTGAACTGCTCTGTGAGGCATGCAGCATATCATGTGTATTATCTCTTATATCACTCATAGCCTGCGATATATTGTTAATAGACTCCTTAAGCACATGGCTAGAAGCATTCATGTTACTGATAGACTCCTGCTGAAGTGATACCTGATCTAACATATTCTTAACATATGAGTTATCACCAATTGATTCCATGGCTTCATTAAGTCTCATAATGTAGTTGTTGTTTGCTCTCTTATATGCCACAACTATCTGATTCAGCTTATCCGCATATACTGGATCGCTAAAACCCTCAGATGCCACAGTACTAAAATCTCCTGCAATCATCTTGTCCATAGCCTGTAATAATAATTCCTTGTCCTTATCAACATTCTGTGTTGTCGTTTTTCTGCCAAACATATAAACAGACCTCCCATAAATCTTACAAAAATAATTTATCCGGATACGATAAATTAAATACTGTAATCTGATAATTTATTTTAACATAATTTGCATTTATATCCAACCTATTTATCGACATTTTTCACAATTTTACATATATTTTGAAATTAATTTTAGCAGATATTTCAAGAAACATATATGTATGTAATGAATATTATAGAAGTGAAAATATATTGCAGCAATTATGAACTACCCTATATTGTAGTCTGCAGAAATGAGGTATTAATTGAAATATTTACGTCACACATTAGCATTATTGTTGTGTGCTGTTATGCTGCTTCCTCTAACAGCCTGTCAGAAAAAAGAGAACAATGCTGTTGTAGATATTACGCTTAATGAGGTTGCCCATTCTATATTCTATGCACCACAATATGCTGCTATCGAGCTTGGATATTTTGAAGATGAAAACATTAACTTAAACCTTGTAACCGGCTTTGGTGCCGACAAGGTCATGACTGCCCTTGTATCTGGCGAAGCTGACATCGGCTTTATGGGGTCTGAAAGCTCCATATATGTGTATCAGGAGGGCTCTAGTGACTATGCCATAAACTTTGCGCAGCTTACACAGCGTGCTGGTAACTTCCTTGTATCAAGAAACGAGGAGCCCGGCTTTAAATGGGATGATCTCAGAGGCAAAACCGTTCTTGGTGGCAGAGCTGGTGGTATGCCAGAGATGCTGTTTGAATATATTCTTAAGAAAAATGGTATTTCTCCAACAGATGATGTCAATATCCTCCAGAATGTTGACTTTGGCTCTACTGCCGCAGCCTTTACCTCCGGAATCGCCGACTATACTGTAGAATTCGAACCATCTGCCACTCTTCTTGAACAGCAGAAGGAGGGTTATGTTGCAGCCTCACTTGGTACTGATAGTGGCTATGTTCCTTACACGGCCTACTGCGCAAACAAAAGTTATATCGAAAAACACCCTGATATAATACAGGGTTTTACTAATGCCATCCAGAAGGGCCTTGACTATGTCAATTCACACAGCAGCCGAGAAATTGCAGAGGTTATAGCTCCCCAGTTTAAAGAAACCAGTCTTGATACAATAACAACTATTGTAGAACGTTATAAGTCACAGGATACCTGGAAAGGTGACACCATCTTTAAAAAACAGAGCTTTGAGCTTCTTAAGGATATATTAAAGCAGGCTGGCGAACTAGGAAAAGACATTCCATATGAAAAACTTGTAACAACTAAATATTCAGAGATTGCCATCAAAGAGCATAACAGCTAGGACAAAACGCTGATATATAAAATGGTGTATATAAACGTTTTACATAACGATATATACACCATATATTACGCCTTATATTAAAGCTTATATTACAACTTATATTATGCCTTATATTAAAGCTTGTATTACAACTTATATTACACCTTGTATTAAAGCTTATCCCTTAAGTAATCTTTTAAATCTCCTGCTATGACTTTCCATATAATCTATCCAGCCGCCAACTGACTTACACATAACACAAAACAAAACTGCTGCAATGACTGCATATATTATAATCATTTCTAACATAGCTGTTGTTAGCGTAGCAATCGCAAATATTTTCTTGAATTTCAACATACATACAACTATGCCTGCTGCCATCAATACACATACTGTTATCCTTAAGCCGTTCAATGGCCTGCATATTCTCACAAGTGCTGCCATCCCTATCAGTAATAGTATCGTGATGGCAACTGTCGATATCTGCTCATTGCTCATTCCTGCTATATTGCCGTGAATGGATATTGCTGCCAGCATAATAAAATCTGCCAGACCTGCCGGCAATGCCTTTAATATGACATTTACCAGGAAATCTCCCCTTATCAGATTCTTATTAGGCTGTAATGCCAGAAAGAATGCAGGAGTTCCTATTGTAAATGCACCTAACAGCGATAGCTGCGTAGGATAAAGCGGATACAGATTCGCTGCTATGAGCGTAAACACAGTTGTTAATATAGAAAATATATTCTTAACCAGAAACAAGGACGCTGACCTCTGGATATTATTAACAACCCTTCTTCCCTCAAGCACCACCTCCGGCATCTTAGAGAAATCCGAATCCAGAAGTACAACCTGTGCTGCATTGCTTGCTGCATCACTTCCGGATGCCATAGCAACACTACAATCTGCGCATTTGAGTGCAAGCACATCATTGACTCCATCCCCCGTCATGGCAACAACTCTTCCTGCCTCCTTAAATGCCTCTATTATCTGCTTCTTCTGTTCTGGTATAACCCTGCCAAACACCGTATATTTATTTATGGCCTCTTTTATGGCAGCCTTATCCTTTAACGTGGTTGCATCAACATAATTCTCTGCATTTATTATACCAGCTCTTATAGCTACCTTTGACGCAGTAACAGGATTATCACCTGATATAACAACTACATCTACTCCCTGCTTTTCAAAGTATCCAAAGGTATCCTTAGCTGTCTTTCGTATTTCATTCTCAAGTATAATAAAAGCATAAGGTGTTACTGCCTCTTCTATAATCCCTCCATCCGGATCCTTGCTGCACTCACCAAAAACTATTATTCTCTCTCCCTTGTCAGAATATCTGTCGTATATGTCCATATAATCACTATACTTATCAAGCAGCACATACTCTGGTGCCCCGAACACATAACAACTGCCATCTATAACAGCTCCACTATACTTATTCTGCGATGAAAAGGAATAAACTTTTTCTGCCGTCTTACTGTCACTTTCAAAGAAATACTCTTTAATAGCTTTCATGGTTTCGTTATCGCTATTCATATTTCCTGCAGTTTCCGATATAAGCTTAGTTACATTATCCCTGCAGAACACAACATCACTTACGGACATATCTGGTCTGGTTATCGTTCCTGTCTTATCTACACACAACACATTAACTCTCGCAAGTGTTTCCACACAATTCATTTCATGTATAAGCACCTTTTTACCTGCAAGCCTTCTTACGCTTACAACTAATGCCACACTTGCCAGCAGATATAACCCTTCCGGAATCATGCCTACCAAAGAAGCAACTATTGACACAACACTATCATGTATTGAATGTCCAAGAAAGAAATGACTCTGTATATACATAATAATACCAAGTGGTACAATAACTATGCCAATAATCTTAACAAGATTGTCAAGCGACTTCATCATAGCCGTCTGCTGTTTCTTCCTTCCTGCCTTAGCCTCAAGTGCAAGCTTTGCTGCATACGAAGCATGTCCAACATTCGTAAGCACTGCCTTACCTTCTCCTGATACCACAAAACTCCCTGATAGAAGAAGATCGCCTTTATTCTTCATAACCTCGTCTGACTCGCCTGTTATCAACGCTTCATTTACACGCATACAGCCCTCTGCCAGAATCGCATCGGCACTTAGCTGGTTTCCAGCCTCAAATACGCACACATCACCCTTTACAAGCTCTGTTGAATCTATTTCCCTAAGTACTCCATCTCTTATAACCTTAGTCTTTGGCGCATTAACAACAGTTAATCTATCCAGAATTATCTTCGCTCTTATTTCTTGTACTATACCTATTATAGTATTTAAAAATATAATAGGCAAAAAGGTCATATTATTATATGACCTTACAAATACCAAAAGACCAGCAAATATTGCAAACACAAAATTAAAATATGTGAACACATTACCTGCTATAATCTGCCCTATTGTTTTAGACTGGTTACCAACCGGCTCATTTCCCAGTCCTTGTGCTTTAAGTTCTTCTGCCTCACTACTTGATAATCCTTTAAGAATATCAGTCATTAGCGTACTTCATCTCCCCGACAATAACCTTAAATATATATGCTATAGCTGCAACATCTACTAACATCTTAATAATAAAACATATTATGATAGATGGCTGTGACGAATAATCAAACAACTGGAATGATATATAACTTACAAACTGTATAATACATATATAGCTTGCCCACATATGTGACACCTTACCCTTTATATAGGCCTGCATTGCTGCACTAAGCGCCATTGACAATATAATATCAACTGTAAATGCAACTCCCATTAACAGCCACAGATATCCCGGTGCCTCAAACAGATTAACTAGTGTCTTATAAAAGGTTTCTGTATCATGCTCTGTAAGTCCCGCTATCATGCTGTCAAGTCCCATATTATTATAGGCACTTGCTATTGATACTGACGATAACACCGTAAGACCATATAATACACCATCGCCTATTGCAAGACCTATGCCTGAAAGATATACATCACCTTTTCTTTCGAATCTGCCATTCATAAAACGTGCAAGAACATATCTGGCAAAAGAAATTCCACACGCAGAAAAGATTGAATATATAATTGTATAGGCCGTTGAATTATAAGTAAATGCCTGGTCTACTGATGGAATAAGTGCTAATGCCGACATACACAGATTAGCGAATATAAATACGAAGATTGAATACGCAAATGCACCTGCAAGCACATTAATAAATCTTCCATTCCATCTTTTTATAACAACTATTATAAGAACTATAAATGCTGACAGCATAAGTATTCCACCTGCTGACAGCATATTCTCTGCACCTGACGGAATCCCTGCATCAAGATTAATTCCATATTGCTCCATATAACTTATACTCCTCCATTGTATATATTAATAATACATATATCAAAAGAGCAGCCACCATGTAGCTGCTCCCTCATAATCTTAACTGTATAACAATATATCTTTTCAAAAATCTATATAAAAATCAGGAAAAGGCACACTGTAAACCATTCGGATTATAATTTTGTTACGTTAACAGCCTGAGGTCCCTTAGCGCCTTCTGTTACATCAAACTCTACTTCTGCGCCTTCCTCTAATGACTTGAAACCTTCCATGTTAAGTCCTGAATAATGAACAAAAACTTCCTTTCCAGTTTCATCACTAATAAAGCCGTAACCCTTCTGGTTATTGAACCACTTTACTGTACCCTTCATTTCAAGTACCTCCAAATAAAATATATGGTAATTACACCTTTTTCATATTAACATTTATAAGTGTAAGTGTCAATTTATTTGTCTTAAAATCGTCCTAAATTCATCCTAAATTTCTGTAAAAAACCAGCATCACTTTACAGACTGCGGCTATATAATCATTCAACCTTATAGGTAGTTCTTCCAAGTTCTATCTTATCTTCACCACTCTGGACTACAGCCACCTCATCTCCTGATTTCACATTACGCTTTGGCACCTTTAGCATTGTGCTTCCTATAAGCTCTGTCTCAACCTCTTTATTGTTAATGAGCACCTTGCTGAAATCATTGAAATTCTTACCTGCAACACAGATATAATCCTTATAGTTATATACCTCATCTATTGTTATATCCTCTATACCAAGCTTCAGATCTGTTGCCACATAAGGTATTTCTCCATCATATATCTGCTTATCACCATAAAGTATATCATACTCAAGAATCTTAAGCTGCTTAAGATAATCCTCAGCATTGTGCTTTGTCTGATGATACTTCATAATGTATCCTTCTGATATTCCAAGTCTTTCAAATACTGCTGCTGACAGTTGATAAGCCTGCAGGTCCATATCCTTCTTTTCCAGTCCGCAATTAGACCATATAAAATACTCTGTCTGGTATATATCACCATTTTCCACAGTATCATTCGTAAAGCTGAATGTAGGCATATGATCGCCATACATAACAAGAACAGTTTCTTCCCGTCTTCTTCCAAGCATATCTACAAGCTCGCCTATAAAGGAATCCATTTCGTGTACCTGATTAACATAATACTCGAACTGGTTCTGTTCATCCTCATTAAAGAAATTCTCTACTTTGATTGATGGTATATATCCCTCCGGCATAACCTCCGGATAATCTCCATGTCCTTGTACTGATATTGTAAATATATAATCGCTGCTCTCTGTAGAATCAAGTGTCTTTCGTATCTGTGGAACAAGCATTTTATCCTTTGCCCAGCCCATAGGTGTTTTCTGATAGTCACTGCTCATATATTCAATAGGAGTAAATGTGTCATATCCAAGATGCGAAAACACCTTATATCTGTCATAAAAGGTTGCATCATTATTATGAATTGCATGTGTGGCATAGCCCACCTTTTTTAAGTCATATGCTGCTGATTCACAGGTTTTAGACTGCATAACAGTTCTATACGGATATTCTCCAGGTCCAAAGTCATCAAGATTAACTCCCGTCTGAACCTCAAACTCTGTATTCGCTGTTCCTGCACCAAAGCAGGGTACTGAAAGATAGCCTGATGAATACTCACTTCTTATTCTGTCAAAATTAGGTGTCGGATTCTCTGAGAACACCACATCCTTCACCAGCTTAGGATCAAAGAAGGACTCAAGCTGTACGAATATTATATTAGGCTTTCTGTCTTTCTGTTCTGTTTCCGTATCCACAATAGTTTCATCCAGATTATGCTTTAGATTATCCATATACTGCTGGGAATACTCTTTTGACTTACTTATTCCTCTGTCCTTAATACTACTTGTAAAGCAATATGCAACTCCATAATCCTTGTACGCCTTTGCAAGATTACCAAAATGCGTATCCACGCGTCCATTAATTATAAGTGCTGCTGTATATGAATAAGTAAGCAGAAACATTATTCCTATTTTAAACAATGCTGTCAAATAATACTTTTTATTTGAGTACTGCGATACGTGCTTTTCTGACCTGCGCCACAATACAATCAGGCCCATCACAACTAACACAAGGCATAGAACTATAAGAAGCATCTGGAATATATTAATATACAACGGAATTACCTTTATGGCATCGCGTATCAGATATATATCCATAGCTGTAAATGGTGTTTTTCTTGAACACAGCACAACAAAATTCACAACTGCTATAAGCAGCCATATGACCGCTACCAGTGCATATACAAACACTCTTCTTCTAAAAAGATATGCAACAGACATTGTCATCATAATTATCATTGTATTCATAAGAAAGATAACAGGACTTGTGAATATACTCATAAGTCCTGTTATACTTCTTTTATTAAGGCATTCCATTACCATATTAATAACTAATGAATATACGAATATATGACTTAGCTCATAGCTCCATATCTTATTAATCACTAACTTTATTCTGTCCATCCTTTTTTATCTGTTCAAGCAATACCCTTGCCTTCTCCTTTATGCTTGCAGGTGCTGTCCTTGAGGTTACAATCGCACCTGCGAATCTTTTGGCATTATCGTAGTCCCGGCACTTAATTCCAAGACTTGCCAGAAGATAATTCACCGTGTTCTCATCCATACCGCATATAGGCGGATACTGCGTGGAAACAGCCTCCTTAAAACCATTATAAGCATCTTCAATATACTCAAGCTGGGACTTTAAATACTGCTTAGTCACATCTGCATCTGCTTTCTGACGTATAAGCTCTGCTACACGTCCTTCATAAAGCCATGCCAGCCTGAGACATATATATGCACTTTCACTTATTTTAGTACCTGTAAGCATCTCACTAAGAAGGGCCATTTTACAACGTCTTATCGCTATATCATACGAATAGTAATCCTCTGATATCCAGGTTACCTTAAACTTTCCTTCTACTGATTCCCTTAGTGCTGCTGCCTGCTTACTTGTCAGCTTTCCATATGTTCTTGGAACCGCTGCATAACCACAATGAGGACACATTATCACATCATACTTTGTGCAATCCGCTCCCTCATACAATGGTTTTAAGATTTCATCCGTTCCCTTGAATCTTGCCCTACCTGTCCTCACCTGCTTAGAGCTGAACTCTCTGCTGCATACAGGACAGGTGAACTTCTTATCATATAGATAAGTGCTTTCCTGTTTTTCTTCCATATAATTACCCACATAAGAGGCTATTAACTCATATATAAGCTAATCCCTCTAACTATTTCTGGAGCTTAAATGAACTCTTTAATGATACGATTCTGTTAAATACCAATGCATTCTCCCCAGAGTCCTTATTATCAACACAGAAATATCCATTTCTAACAAACTGGAATCTGTCTTCTGGCTTTGCACTAGCAAGCTCTGGCTCTAATACACAGTTCTTAAGAACTGTAAGCGAATGTGGATTGATATTCATCGAACCATCTTCCTCATTATATACTCCCTTTTCTTCATCCACAATGTTCTCATATAATCTGACTTCTGCATTTACCCCTTCTGATGCTGATACCCAGTGTATGGTTCCCTTAACCTTACGCTCAGTAAAATTACCACCTCTGGTTGCTGGATCATATGTGCAATGTATACAGGTTACCTTGCCCTCTTCATCCTTTTCATAGCTTGTACAGGTCACAAAGTACGCATTCATAAGACGTACCTCATTACCTGGAAACAGCCTGAAATACTTCTTAGGTGGTTCTTCCATGAAGTCTTCTCTTTCAATATACAATTCCCTTGTAAATGGAACCTTTCTTGTTCCCATTTCTGGATTCTCCTGATTATTGGATACATCCATGTATTCAACCTGTCCCTCTGGATAATTATCTATAACCAGCTTAACAGGATCAAGTATTGCCATCATACGCTTAACCTTCAGCTTAAGGTCTTCTCTTATGCAATACTCAAGCATAGGATACTCTACTGAACCCTGTGCCTTAGTAACACCGACAAGTTCAACAAACATCCTGATAGCTTCTGGTGTAAAGCCTCTTCTTCTAAGTGCAGCTATTGATACAAGTCTTGGATCATCCCATCCATCAACAACTCCATCCTCAACCAGCTTTTTAATATATCTCTTACCTGTAACAACATTAGTAAGATACAGCTTAGCGAATTCAATCTGCTTAGGATTCTCTTCTGGTGAGATCTTATAGCCTGTTTCAATAACAACCCAGTCATATAATGGTCTGTGATCCTCGAATTCAAGTGTACATATAGAATGTGTTATTCCTTCTACTGCATCCTCTATTGGATGTGCAAAGTCATACATAGGGTATATACACCATTCATTCCCTGTTCTATGATGTTCCATATGTGCAACCCTGTATATAACAGGATCTCTCATGTTGATATTAGGAGAAGCCATATCTATCTTTGCTCTTAACACCTTTTCACCATCAGCATATCTGCCCTCTTTCATTTCTTCAAACAGCTTAAGATTCTCTTCTACTGAACGGTTTCTATAAGGACTCTCCTTACCAGGCTCTGTAAGTGTGCCTCTATATGCTCTTATCTGTTCTGCTGACAGATCATCAACATAAGCCTTTCCTTTCCTGATAAGTCTTATAGCTGCCTCATACATCTGTGGAAAATAATCTGAAGCAAAAAGCACATCACCATTCCACTTTGCGCCTAACCACTCAACATCCTTTTTAATCGAATCAACGAACTCAACCTTTTCCTTTGTTGGGTTAGTGTCATCAAATCTCATATTAAACTGGCCATCATATTCCTTAGCAAGACCATAGTTAAGTAATATAGACTTGGCATGTCCAATATGAAGGTATCCATTAGGTTCTGGTGGAAATCTTGTAATAACCTTTTGGCAATGACCTTCCTTAATATCTTTATCAATAATCTGCTCAATAAAATTCTTTGAAACAGTTTCGTTATCCATCAGTATATTCCTCCTAAACAAGTTCATATTAAGAAAAAGTCTGCCCAGAATCCAACACTTTTTCCTTATGCATATTATATTACATAATACCGCAAAGCCGATGTAATTTCAAGCCGTTAACAGCTTTACTTAACTTTACTTAGCTTTACTTAACGCTTCTTTCATCTGCTTTACTTTGCTTTCTCATACATTTCCTTAAGCTCATCAACGCCAAACTTATAGTGGCTGTTACAGAAATGGCAGTTTACCTCTATTGGTTCGCCATCATCTATCATCTTCTTAAGCTCCTGCTTTCCAACGCTTATGACTGCCGCGCTCACTCTTTCCTTTGAACAGTTGCAATAAAACTCTGTTGGAATTGTATCTAATATCTGAAGGTCCATTCCCTCAAATATATGTTCAAGTATTTCCTCTGGTGTCATTCCCTGCTCAAGCATCTGTGTTACAGACTTGATTTCCTTAATTCTTGCCTCCAGTCTGTCTATGAATTCATCTGTCGCATTAGGCATAAGCTGGATTATAAAGCCTCCTGCCTCTCTTACTGTATTGTCTTTATTCATAAGTACACCAAGTCCAACTGAAGAAGGCACCTGTTCACTGGTCGCAAAATAATAAGTTAAATCATCTGCAATTTCACTTGTTATAAGTATAGTATCACCCACATAAGGCTCTCTTAACCCTATATCCTTTATAACACTCAGTACACCTATGCCTACTGCACCAGCTATATCCATATGACCATCCTTTAAAGGAAGCATCGCCTGCGGATTAGCCACGCAGCCCTTTACATGTCCATTAGGCTCTGCAGTTACTGTCATAGCGCCTAATGGTCCGTTACCCTTAATCTGGATAGTCAGCACATCCGTATCATTCTTCATCATTGTTCCCATCATAGCACCGCCTGTAAGCAGTCTTCCAAGTGCTATTGTCGCTATCGGACTCATTTCGTGGTCTTTTCTTGCTGTTTCCACCACTTCCTTAGTTGTTGCAGCAAATGCACGAACCTGTCCATTAGCCGCTGTTGCTCTAACTATATAATCCTTCATACATATTCCTCATTTCTTCACGCATTTTACACATTTTCACACATCTTCGCATATCTTCACGTATATTCACGTGATTTTACATCATAATGCATGCTCTAATATATAATACAATCTCTCTGATTCTTCATCAGGCTCATTATGAGTAAACGCATCATACACCCTGCGGATTCTAAGGCCTGCCTTATTGACAGCCTCTTCCACCTCTTTTGGGGTAAAGCCATGCTGATAATGCTGCTCTTCAAATCTGTCAAAGCTACCCTCATCATTTCTTACAAAAACCGCAAGCTCATACTCATTATTAGAGCTTTCAGCATCATAATAATTATCCCATATAAATGCCGATGCCTCTCTGTTCTCAGCATATGTGTTATCAGCTAATATATCTCTGAAAAAATGTATAGTCTTAAGGTCAAATATAAACACGCCTCCTGCTTCAAGTCCATTCTTTACGCACTTAAACACCTCATACAAATCCTCATTAGTTGTGATATAATTCATGGAATCGCCAATGCTTACAAATGCATCCACCTTGTATGGAAGCTCGAAATCCCTCATATCCTGACAGCTATATACAATCTGCTGCCCCGAAGCATACGTTTTCTCACTTGCTATGGATAACATATCCTCCGAAAGGTCTATCCCAAGAATATCATATCCCTCTTTGTCAAGCATTCTTGTGACAGTTCCTGTACCACAGCCAAGATCTGCCAGCGAGCTGTTCACAGCTATATTATTCTCTTTTAAAAGTTCATACAGATACTGCTCCCATTCCTCATATGGAATATTATCCATATATTCGTCATACACATATGCAAAGCCTGTATACGCTTCCATAAACCACCTCTCCTTTATTAGACAAAAGACCTGCGGGTAATCTGATATATAGACTACCTGCAGGTTTAACTCAACATACTATTAACTGCATACAATTAATTACATACTATTAACTACATACAATTACTGGAAATACATCATACAATGCTTAAGCATTCTTACCACAGCACTGCTTATACTTCTTTCCACTTCCGCAAGGACATGGATCATTACGTCCAATCTTCTTACCCTTTACAACTGTACCTGATAACTTCTGTTTCTTATATAATGCTTTTCTGGTTTCTTCATCAAGTAAAGCATCCCACTGTGGAAGCTCATATAACCAGTCAGCCTTGCAGCCTACCATATTATAGTAGAGCTTTTCCTTATCATAATCAAGGCTTACTTCTGTATCCTCTTCCATAGTTTCAATAGGATTAGGTGTCTTAAGGCTATCATTGATTCCATCAAGAAATCCTGTCATAAGAAGCACTTCTACTCCATACTTTTCTGCAAGCTCTTTAACTGTTCCCTTTACTACTGTATCAGGGTCTGAAAGAAGCTGCTCATAGATTGCCTTCTCCTGTGTAAAATAGCCAGCCCAGAATTCATTAGCTGTCTTCTGATCCATCTCTGTCTGATATGCAAGATTTCTCCATGTTTCTAATAATGCCATTGTAATTAACCTCTCTTTATTTAAGTAAATTGATTGTAGAATGATCCTGATACATAATTATAAGAACCATCTGAATTATACAGATTCTGTGTCTGTAACTTTGATAACTGTGTTGATGCGCTGCTATATATCAATGATGCGCTTGCAGCTACTGACTGTCCATATGATGCTGTGCCATAGAATACTGACTTTGCTACTGCCATATCAGACTTCTTAAATGTATCCTCATCAATTGACAGCTTATTCTTACTGTCAACAGTTATACCGAGCTGCTTTAATAAAGCTGAATTCTGTTTAGTATTATTAACAACATTAGCTGCTGTTCTTAATACTGCTTTATCCTCAGAATCTCCGGCTGCATCTATCATTGAATTGTAATCACTAACAAATGCCGATACTGCTTTATATATTGCATCAGTATCATACTTATCTGTCGTTGTCCCATCCTCGTTCTTAACAGACTTCTTATTCCATAGTGATACACTCTTTAAGCTCTGGGCATCACTAACAACTGCTGATGCTGCATCCTTTGTCTTTGTAGCATTAATCTTCTGTGATGATATTGTTGTTGTGCTGTCGTTATCTTTATTGGAAGATGTATCAACCGGATTCTTTGTATAATAGGCCTTTAATAGCTGCTTATATGAGCCTGTTCTTATTGAATTATAAGTACTAAGGTCAATACTGCCAAAACCAGCAGAAGAACTGTTATTTCCTGAATTAAGACCTGAAAACAAAACCGATATGCTGCTTGAATTATAACCTGAAATAGTTGCCATAATCATTCCTCCTATCTGTAAAATATAACGAAATACCAATATAATGAAATACTAGTCTGCCTTATCATCAGCTAGTTAAACTAGTTATCAGAAAGACGCTGTATCATCTCCCACATAGCTTCAGCAGAATTAAAGTTCTCTGGTACTATATCCACAGGAGTAATCTCTATATCAAATGTATCATTAAGTTCTCCAACTATTGATACAATATCGAAGGAATCTAAGATTCCATCATCTACAAGTGTATCACAAGTTTCGTAATCCACATCTGAATTAACCTCTGTTAAAATATC
>CAKRKK010000007.1 GCA_934358235.1 uncultured Lachnospira sp. | reverse complement strand
TGTAGCGCCTGTAATACCATACTTGCTTAAATCAACGTTTGCCATTTTACATTAAACCTCTTTTCTTTAATTGTAGTTCCTTAATACCTTTTAATGTAAGTATTATAGTAATTTACAGAAAATGGCTTTAACCACATTCTTTTGATAGTATACCTAATCACTTAGCAAAAAGCAACCTTTAAATTGTTAAGTTTTTAACTTTTTATATCAATTATTTTCATTTGACTTTATTCCGATTTCGGAGTATATTGGCATTTATCCGATTTCGGAATATTTTTATTTAATTTTATTTAATAATGAGGCTTAATATGAATCTATCTGTAAATGCAACATCTGAATATAACTGTAATAATGGAAACAACGGTCTGCGGCTTTTTAACAAAATATGTAAGGAAACAAATGTAATATATCATAATTACGCGGCTTCAAAAGGCATATCTGATACAACCTTCTGGATATTATATTCTATATATTATTATGGTGAGGGAATTACTCAGACTGATATATGCGAAGAGTGGTTTTATAGTGCACAGACTATTAATTCTGCACTTAAAGCTATGGAACAAAAGGAACTCATTACCCTTAAGCTTGCACCGGAAAACAAAAAAAGCAAGCAGATATATTTTACTGAAAAAGGACATCTATTTGCTGATGAGCTCATACAGCCTGTAATTGATGCCGAAAAGCAATCCTTTACGGGCTTAGACGAAAAAGAGCTTGAGGCAATGTTTGATATATCTTTTAATCATCTTAAACAATTAGAAAAACTTATTAACAATCTCTAGAGGAAAGGATTAACCTTTAAGCAATGAAAATACAATTATCAGATCATTTTACATATAATAAACTTATACGCTTCACCCTGCCAACTATCGCTATGATGATATTCACTTCTATATACGGCGTAGTTGATGGTGTTTTCGTATCTAACTGCGTTGGTAGTGATGCATTTGCAGCAGTAAATCTTATCATGCCTGTTATTATGATTCTTGGCTCTGTTGGTTTCATGATTGGTACAGGTGGCAGTGCCATCGTGTCTAAGACTCTTGGTGAAAAAAAGCAGGAAAAAGCAAGTGAATACTTTTCTATGCTTATCTATCTATGTATTGTATGTGGTGCAGCTCTGTCCGTTATCGGAATAATATTTATCAGACCTATTGCTGTGCTGCTTGGAGCTACGGGTGATATTGCCAATAACTGTGTCATATATGGAAGAACCATATTCTTTATGATGACAGGTTTATTCTTACAGAATGCTTTCCAGAGCTTTCTGGTGGTTGCTGAAAAGCCAAAGCTTGGACTAGCTGTAACACTTATTGCAGGCTTTACCAATATGTTTCTGGACTTTCTTTTCGTATATGTATTCAGGCTTGGTGTATTCGGTGCAGCTATTGCAACTGGCATAAGCCAGCTTGTCGGCTCCATACTGCCTATCATATACTTTGCAAGTGGCAGAAATAATATCCTTCACCTTAAAAAATGCCATTTCAACAAGGATATTATCATAAAAACCTGTATCAATGGTTCTTCTGAAATGGTTACTAATATGTCTATGTCTTTAGTTAATATGCTTTATAATATTCAGCTTATGAGATATATCGGAACTAACGGTGTTATTGCCTATGGAATTATTATGTATGTCGGTTTCATATTCTCAGGCACCTATATAGGATATTCTGTCGGAAGTGCACCTGTTATAAGCTACCATTACGGTGCTGGTAATAAAAAAGAGTTGAAGAGCCTTTTTAAACACAGTATTACATTACTTGCTGCTTTCTCCATCCTTATGACTATACTAGCTGAGGTCCTTGCAAAATACCTTGCCGGTATATTTGTAAGCTATGATGCTGAATTACTGGAACTAACCACAACCGCAATAAGAATATATTCAATTTCTTATCTTATAAGTGAACTAAATATATTTGCTTCGTCATTCTTTACAGCACTTAACAATGGCTTCGTATCCGCTGCAATATCCTTCTTAAGAATGTTTGTATTCCAGATAATTATGATAATTATGCTGCCTGCTATAATAGGAATTAAGGGAATATGGATTGCTGTTATCGCTGCTGAAGCACTTGCACTTATAGTATCTGTTATATTTGTAATTATTAATCGTAAGAAATACGGATATGTGTAGTATTATTAATACTAAATGAGGGGCAGAATACCATTTGCCCCTCATAATATAAATATGATTTAGTTTTTTTTTTAAATCCACAAATTTATATTTTCCCGCACCGAATCCTTTAACTTTTTCTATCATATAGGCATTCTTTAATACCTTTATTATATTGGTAGCCTTAGACTTAGAACATTTTAGCCATTCCATAACATTAATCTGTCCAAATGGTTCATTTAAATTATTCTTCTCATATACTATTTTAATATTATTTATAAATTTATCCGTCACGTCTTCATTTTTTAACAATGGTATATATTCATCAAAATCATTGCTTACTTTTTCCGGAGCATTGCTTATTTTTGCTGGAGCATTGCTTACTTTTCCCGGAGCATCGCTTACTTTTTCTGGAGCATTGCTTACTTTTCCTCTGCACTATTACTTATTCTGCCATCTTACTTCTCCTGAAGTTATAACCGGATATCTTATAAGCTGTGCTGCATCCAGGTTCTCCTTATGCATATCTACCGCTGTAATCTGATGGTTATCATAGGTTGTATAGTAATATATTCCCTTAGCCGCGTTGCAGCAAGAGGTGTATATGGTTATCTCATACTTTCCATCCTTAACCTCACAGCAGCCTCTTTGCTGGTCTACTGAGCCTAATATATGGAAGAACTGGCTCACACTCTCCATTTCGCTGCTTCCTGATACAGAATTAAGCTTCGTAAATGCCACCTTAACGAATCTTGACTGGCTTGAAAGGTCACCCGGAATTCCCATTCCACCCATACCTCTGCTGTATGCATCAAGCTTAAGTACTCCTGCAAATGTACCTTCAGGCTGTTTTCTTGATACTCCCGCATAATTGTTTAGCTCAAACATCTGCATTGGAAATGGTGGATTATTCGTAAGTACACCTACTGGATTATCATATATATGCAATCCATCCTTCATTGACTCAACAACTATACATTCATCCTTGTCTGCGATTATCCAATGAAGCTGTGCTGCTGGAAGCTGCTCACTGAACGCTGTATTCGTAAGTCTCATTCCTGACAACTTAGTTCTTGCTTCCATTACAGATTCACATTGGCTAAGAATCCATGGTATGAATTCAAACTGTGCAACCTGTACTACATCTGTTTCATCTCCTAGTACCGGATTGGCATATGCCGCATTTCCCACAAAGTTAAGTCCTGCCATACCGACACCCTTTTCATTGACTGCATCGTAATAAAGCGGATATCCACCTGCCACAAAGGCCATTCCAATAATCGCATAATGTGATGTAAGTTTTTCTGCGTGCCTGAATTTAAACTCATAATTTCTTGGTGTTATGGTTATCTCCTCACCATAAGAAAACTCATAATCAAGTGTTCTTCCAATATAGAAATCTTTTGTTTTGTAAGTTGCTGCTGTACACATAATAAGCACCCCATTTCTTTAAAATTCACCGTTATGTTTTGATAATTTAAATTTCCGGCTGATATATGTTGTATTTTAACAAAATACATACACTCTTTTATCCTTATTTCTTATCATAACATTTTACATGGTTATTTTTAATAAAATTTTACTTAATTATGCAATTTTTCTTATGGATACTCTTGTAATAAATAACTGCTACACAGAAATTAAGCAGCCCCTCTTATCCACTCCTCAACTTTCTTAGCCAGCCTTCTATGTCCGTCAGCATCCATATGTTCTCTGTCAGTATCACTTGGATATGCAACCTCTGAGGCTGCTATAAAACCAACATTTTCCTGACCGGCTATTTTTTCATATACTGCTGACAGTTCTTTTGACAAAGCTACTGATTCCTTAGAGAATTCAGGATCATAATCTGGTTGTTCAACTCCATCACCTAAATGAATAGGTGAAATTACAAGTATCCTGCTGTCAGGTATATGGTGCTTCACCTGCCCTATCAGTCGTTTAACTCCCTGTCCTATGAATTCTGCAGAAGCGTTGTATACCGTCTTACAATCATTAGTTCCTAACATAATTATCACAATATCTACCGGATTATGTGTTTCTAGTATTGTTGGAAGAATCTTCACGCCATTTCTTCCATCTCTTAACGGATCATCGAATACCGTTGTTCTACCGCACAAGCCTTCTTCTATAACTCTATATTCCTCACTGTATACATCAGAGCTTTTATTCTCCAGACTTTTATCATACCGGCTCTTATTATTCAAGCTCTTATTATTCAGGCTTTCATTCAAAAGGCTTGTCCACCTCACACCCCAATCATATCTTTTATCTGTCTTAGGTATAAGTCCCCATGTATTAGAATCTCCAAAGCATAATATCTGTTTCATAATATCATATCCCTCTTTCTTTTTCCTACTTTTCCTGTATGTTTACAAGGTAATTATATTACTAAGTAGTGTTTTTGTATAATCCTAATAACATATATATGGTTATAGGTATTTGCTATAACCGCATACTATTTTTACGAATTAATGTTCAAGCTGTACTTCATTGTCTGTACCCGTTTTTTCTTTTAAACTCATTTCTGTTGTCAATAAAACAATCCCCCTTACGGTGTATTGTTTCGGGTTTAATATAAAATCATTTAAATAAATATTTATTCTTAACAAGGAGGTACTATATGTACAATATTAATTACGTTTTCAGCCAGGCAAACAAACTATATAAAAATGAATTTGAATTCGAAAATGACTACGATAAGGGCTGTATACTCAACGAAATCGTAAGCATGCCTTTATCTGTGTATGCCAGTTATTCGTTCTTTAATACTTACCAGGGTGAGAATAGCATCAAAGGAACTACTGCTTTCTGGGTTAATAATCAGTATCTTCCAGAAGTGCTTAATGTCCACAGCGATTTTACTGTTGGACAGGCCTGCCACATTCTTATGGAAAGACGTGCTGCAAGCTCTGATAAGGACAATATCAGTTTTCTGTTTTCAGATCCTGTTAATCTGACACTTTTCTATCTTCTGTTAAGACCTGGTATGTTTATGTGGACTGAGGTGCAGTCTAATGACAAGGCAAAGATAGCACCCGCATTTCATAAAATGAAACTTACACAGGCGCAGAAGGAGATATTGGCTGTACACGATAAGCATTACTCAGCCTTTACTTTCTACCATCATCCAACAGATTATAAAAATGCATCTATTCTTGACAGAAGGCTGCATAACTACGCCTCTATATATAAAAGGCATTTTCAGAATACCTTCATAATTGCATTATTTTATATGAATATCTCTGATTTATATGATGGTGCCTGCGTGGAAACTACTCACTTTACATCAGAAGCCGAAAAGTTCCGTCTTACTAACTTGGTCGATAGTCCGGATATACAAAGAAGCGATAAGTTTAACTGGAAGCTGTTAGATAAGCTTCCCTATGATTCTTATATTATTCAGGTTTTCGAGAATAATCTTAAATATTCTCCTGATGAAAACCATAACTGCCATTTCTTTCTTAAGCCCGGCATAGTAGATGCCTTTTTTGAAAGAATCATAGCTCTTATAGATATTGTCTACTGTGATTATGTCTCTACTTATGGCAGCAAGTCGTGGTAAGTCTTTATTCTTCTAACACCGCATAATTATAAAGCACCGCTGGTTGTCTGGTTAAAAGGGGAACTCTGACGGTTCCCCACGGGATAAATAATAGAAATTAATAATAAATGTAAGAAAGGATTAAACACTATGGAAAATACAACAAATACTATAATTACACCTGCTATATTAAGAGAAACAAGCAACGGACTTTGTCCATTCAGCATTCAGGACGAAATGCTTAGCAGACGTGAGGTACTATGCGTATCTGAAATAAACAGACAGACCGTTAACTCACTTATTATACAGCTTCTTCATCTTGAAAAGGAGAATCCTGATGCTCCCATAACTATGTATATCAACAGCCCCGGTGGGGAGGTTGACTCAGGACTTGCACTATATGATGTTATGCAGGCAATATCCTGCCCTATTACAACCGTATGCTGCGGCATAGCTGCCAGCATGGGTTCTATTCTGTTTATGAGTGCAGATACAAGACGCATGCTGCCCCATTCCAGAGTAATGATACACGATCCGCTGGCTGCTGGCAGTATCACAGGTCCAGCCCTCACTATAATGCAGCATTCCAACGATATTATGAAAACCAGGGAAATCCTTGGCAGCATCATATCAAAGCACACCGGCAAAACCTTAGAAGAGGTCTATGAAAAGACTTCTAAGGATACATATTTTACTGCCAGCGAAGCTATCGAATTTGGTCTTGCAGATGAGATAATAAGCTCACTATGATTTTATATTATTACCAACATTTTTATATCATCAACAATATTTTATACCATTAACAATATCCGGAGGTACTCTTATGAACACAGCAATTAATACAACATCACTTAACACTACATCAACTAACACTTCATCAGCTAACACAGCTAATATGGCTTTCGAAAATGCAAGATTACTTGCCAAAAATATATATGTTGACAATAACACACATAATACCCAGCTTAACAACAATGACCTAATTATCGGACCTGCTGGTGCAGGTAAGACCAGAGGCTATGTTATGCCTAACATATTATCTGGCAACGAAAGCCTGATAGTTACTGATACCAAGAATTCATTAAGAAGGTTTCTTCAGCCATATCTAAAGCAGCAGGGAATTGCTGTATACAATATAGACTTTTCTGGTATCAGCCACTCAACAGTTGGCTATAATCCATTTGATAATATTGATATTGATATCAATGGTAACTATAGTGAACGCGATGTGCTATGTATGGCTGAACAGCTAGCCCCTATACACAACACAAAGGATATATTCTGGGATATTTCTGCCAAATATATAATCGCCTCTATGATTGCATATGTTATGGAATGCTTCCCTAAAGACCAGCGAAACATAGCAGCTCTTGCCAAATTAGCCGGTCATTTTGATGAATACGAATACATGCTTTCAGAGCTTTCTATTGAAAATGAAAACTCTCTGGCAATTAAATACTACAATGTACTTAAAGCTACTGGTTCTGCTGAGAAGATGCGTTCGAGCATAATTTCAGTTATATTTGAAAAGCTTACTCCACTTGATAATAGTGCAGCTAATAACCTGTATAATGCTCCCGAACGCATTTCATTTGAAAAGCTTTCAAGTGAAAAAAGCGTACTTTTCCTCAATGTTAGTGACTCTGACCGTTCATCTGACGTTCTCGTATCATTATTCTACGCACAGGCGCTGCACTCACTTATGACTATCGCCGATATGAACGAAAAGAATCATCTTCAGATACCTGTAAGGCTTATTCTGGATGATTTCGCCGCTGGCACAACTATAGCTGACTTTGATAAAATCATATCAGTAATAAGATCCCGTGATATATACGTTAGTATTATACTGCAAAGTCTGTCACAGCTCGAAGCTTTATACTCAGCACCCTGTGCAAAAACTATCATTAACAACTGTGACCACTGGTTATACCTTGGTGGACAGGATATTGATACTATTGAACAAATCAGCCTTAAATCAAACAAAATGCCTGTAAGCATTGCTAATCTGCCACTTGATAAGGTCTTATTGTTTGAACGTGGAAAATCTGCCCAAATAGCCGATAAATTCGACATATCACTAAGCCCTGTATATGATGAATTAACTGCTCTTAACGAAGAACACAGAAAACAGAAACAAATGCGCGAGGCGGCAGAAGCGGCTGCCATAAAGTCAGCAAAGCCTGATGATAAACCTTGCTATGATAATGATAACGAAAATGATAATGCTGAATTTGACGAATTTCCATTTCCTTATGACGAATTCGACGATTTTCCATTTGCATAAATAATTATCATAAAAAAATAAGAGCCCCCGGTTACGGATTGTTCCGTATCCGGGATGCTCTTATATTTATATCTTAGTTGTCTTAAATATTGTAAGACACCTGAGGTCTTGCAGCACTTGCAGCAGCTATAGCACTTATACCTCTACTGTTGGTATTACCAGCATTGCTGTTATCAATAGTCGAATAATCCATAAGTATACTGTCAACACTTACACCATAAAGTCTGCTGAGTGCATATAGATTATCAAGTTTGGGGATATATTTACCATTTTCCCAGCCATACACAGCCTGAGGATTCTCAAAATTAAAGAAATCCTGAATATCTCTGACTGAGTAATGGTTAGATAATCTTAACCTTCTAAGATTCTGTCCAATTACAATTGCGTCTACCTGCGGCATATCAAAAATACTGCACTTCATCATGATATGATATCAGCTCCTTTCACATTACATTAATTACATGACATTACATGACATTTCTGATATCACACCCGGATTTTTGCCCGCAAAAATCTTTAGTCTTCTTATTTTGTTATTTTTTGTTGTAAATAATTATTCAAATCTGTTATCTGTTATCTGCTGTTATCTGATTACTTCTCTGTATTATTATGTTTTTTGAACATAATAATACTGTTAACAGATTAATAGTGAATAAATAAAATCAACTTTTATAAACAAGCAGTTTTAAATCCACCTCCTGTATATTACTACATTTACAGCCAATACAGTTTTAAATATTGCAGATTAAGCATCTTCAATTATAGATACATATATCAACAATTTCATTTACATATGTATCTGTTATTTCTTATTATTATTTCTTCTTATTATTCCTTATTGTTATTTCTTATGGCTGGCTATAATACAGCTTATCCTTTGTTACTATACACTGAGGATCGGCTGCAATAACGTGTCTGACAACCTCAAACATTCCCTTCGCATCACATAACAGACTGTCAGCAGCACCAAACTTTACCTTTTTAACAACTCCCTGCTCTATGAATATCTGGTTAAGCTTCACAAAATCCTCTGATATATGCGGCTGCTGTGCATTATAGTGCTTTCTTACATATACTGTTGTCCCTGCTTCATTGTCTGAACGCTCTATTCTTAACTTCATAGGCATATCTGATAATCTGTTAGGAACATTAAGCACCTCCTCTATACTATGTATATATGTATTTCTTTCATGTCCTACTCCTACCAGCAGTACCTTTCCACCTACATCCTTAAGTCTGTCATAACAGCCTCCCGGCGTACAAGGTGTATTATTATATTCTTCACCCTTAAGATATTCCGAAGCCTTCCTTCCATACCCTGCCATACTATGTGTTGGATGAAGTGAACGTATAACGCCCTCTCTTTTCATAAACAGGTTCGTTAATATCCCCACGCACGATGGAGTCTTTGCTGGATTATATACTGGATTATCTGAATTAACTGTCTTCCAGGTATGTGTTGGAAGCAGCAATAATCCATCCTTAAAATAATCCATCCATACATCCAGTACTGTATCTGCCCTGCCATCAACTTCCCCGATTGCCTTCATGGATGAATGGATAAGTATTGTTTCTTCTCCTGTTAACCCCATATCCTTAAGCTGTGCTGTTAATTGTTCCCTACTATATACTTTATTACATACCTTATCATTCATTAATATTTTCCTCTTACTGTTATTTTTTTTAGAATATGCCTGAGTGTCTGAATTACATTTCACTCTCAGCAATATATATGCATTATTGTTTTCAGTATATAAGATTTCCTACTATACGTCAAAGCTGTTTCCTATTGAAGGATTTTTCGCCCAGGTATTTAACTATTGTTACAAATTTGTTATTATTTTAACCAATTCTTTTGTGCATTTTATATATGTTATTGTTTAAATCTTTGTTATTTTTATACTATTTTCTTTTTTAAACTTATATGTTATTTTACGGTGTAGAAAACTATTTTTTATAATTACAGTTTCGAAACTAAAGGTTTTCTATTGTTTAACGTATTATTGGGAGGTTTTTTTATAATGTTTAAAAAAGCGAAAAATGTATTCGCAGCATTTCTTACTTTAGCACTAATATGCTTTACTGCTGCTACTTCTGTTACAGCCAATGCTGCAGCTAACACATCCTGGAACTTTAAGAATTCAAGCTTTAAAGGTCTTGGAAAGATTACAGCCACACAAACCATCGATGGACTAGGTCTTGTTGCTACAAGCTCTAAGTCTATGCAGGTTAAAGCTGAGAATGTTAATGTTAATGGTACAGCTTACACCTACTGTCTTGCATTAGGCGGTACTGGTTCTACATCTTACCGCGCAGTTAAGGTTCCTGTTTCCGGTTATGATACTATCAAGGTCGTATTAAGAAGCAGCGGAAGCTCTACACGCTCACTTATTGTAGCTGACTCTAAGGGAAAGAAGCTTGGTACAATAAGTGCAGAAAAAAATGCTTCATTAGGTACATATACTTATTCTGGCTCTGCTGGTTACATATATCTTTACTCTGCTAACAGCGGAATCAATATTTACAAAATTCAGGTTGATTCTAATGGTTCTAGCAGCAATTCAGGTAACTCTGGAAGTAATTCAGGAAATAATTCCTCTGGCAGTTCTTCTAACAGCTCAGGCTCTGATGTAACTGGTGATATAACTGTTAAGAACGGTGGTACTTCACTTGCGGATGCCGTTAAGAAAGCTAAGTCAGGTCAGACTATTGTTATTGATGGCACTATTAAATCTGGTGCTGTATCACTTCCTGCTGGTGTTAATATTGTTGGTAAGAATAATGCTACGATTGACTTTTCACAGACAAGCGGAAGCTCAGGAAGAGGTATTACAATCTCTGGTAACGGAAGCACTCTTGAGAACATAACAGTAACCAAGGCTTCTGATAACGGAATCTTTATCTCTGGTTCTAACAACGTATTAAAGAATGTAGTATGCTGCTACAATGAAGATGCCGGCTTTCAGGTAAGTAATGGCGGAGCCAACAACAAGTTCTACAGTTGTACATCCCACCACAACGCTGATGCTAAGGGTGAAAATGCCGATGGCTTTGCTGTAAAACTTCATTCTGGAGAAGGCAACTACTTTGAAAACTGTATCGCTGAATATAACAGTGATGACGGCTGGGACTGCTATGCGGCACATGGCGCTGTCACACTTGTTAACTGTCAGGCAAACTATAACGGCTTATGCAATGGCATATATGGCGATGGAAATGGCTTTAAGATGGGAGGAGTTGATAACAAAACTCCTGGTGTTGCAGCACATCTGGATGCACTTAATCACACTCTTATCGGATGTACAGCTAAAGGCAACTATGCTAATGGCTTTGACAGAAACAATCAGAGTGGTGTTGTTACTATGAAGAATTGTATATCTGATTCTAACAAGGGCAATAACTATCATTGGCCATTAACAGGTAAGCCATCTGCACTTGGTTACAAGGTAACATTTGGCAAAGCTATTATTCAGGATTGTACTAATATTAATGGCAAGGTTAATATAACAGGTGCTACACTTAAGGGTAACTGCAAGGGCTTCTAATTTATAATACACTATCAGCTCTTTAATCTTTAAAAGGTGCTGCCGCAATAGGAATAATAACATTCCTGATGCAGCAGCACCTTTTTTGTATATTACTGTAACATATGTTAACTATATTTTTCTTATCTTCTTCCTTACAAATACAAGGCATACTGCCTGCAGTATTATGGTAAGTCCCCAGGATGCTGGATATGATATAAATAATGTATACAAGGTTCTATGCTGTGGAAATACACCATATATCCACACAAGTCTTGTTCCTACTGTTCCTATTATAGAAAGTATCATAGGAACTGCTGAGTATCCTACTCCTCTCATAGAGCCCGGAAGCATATCCATTATTCCACATAGAAAATACGGAATCGTTGATATAGAAAGTATTTCCATTCCACATTGTATAACATCTTCCTGTCTTGTATATATGCTTAATATCTGGTGTCCAAACAGATATGAACCTCCGCCAATAATTACCGATACAATAACCGATAATATTGCACAATCTATAAGCACTCTGTCCATTCTTTTAAACTTCCGTACACCATAATTCTGGCTTGTAAAGCTCATACAGGCCTGTGATACTGAATTAACAGACACATAAAGAAAGCCCAGTATGTTATTAGCTGCCGTATATCCTGCCATTGCTATTTCACCAAAGGAATTCACAGATGACTGTAACAGTACGTTTGAGAAATTAATAACTGTGCTCTGTATTCCTGCTGGTAATCCAACCTTAAGTATCTGCACCAGATAATACTTCTTTAAACCTAGCTGTGATAACCTGAGCTTATATGAAGTATCTGCCTTACATAAGCATCTGATAACCAATATACAGGATATAAGCTGTGAAGCAACTGTTCCGATTGCAACTCCTGCAACTCCCATTCCAAATATTATAACAAGTATAAGATCAAGTGCCGCATTCGCAAGACCAGCCACCACCAGATACATAAGCGGACGCTTTGTATCTCCTACTGCCCTTAATATTGCTGCTCCATAATTATACAGCATAAAGAATGGCATTCCTGAAAAATATATTCTAAGATATAATGCTGCCTGGGCTATAATATCATCTGGCGTATCTATAAGTGCAAGTGACTCTCTTGCACAGGCAATGCCAATAATACACATTACAATTCCACTTATAGCTGCAAGAGTTATAGCTGTATGTACTGTTTCTGACATTTCCTTAGCTTTACCAACTGCATAGAATCTGGCTGCCAGAACATTAGCACCAAGTGATATACCTATAAACAGATTAGTAAACGTACTTATAAGCGCTGTTGTGGAGCCTACCGCTGCTAACGCCTGACTTCCTGTAAAACGTCCTACAACTATTATATCAACCGCATTAAATAAAAGCTGAAGCATTCCAGATAGCATAAGAGGAAATGCAAAAGATATGAGCTTATCCATAAGTGAACCATTGCACATATCTATTTCATACTTATTTCCCTTCATTGCACTAATATTCCTTCTTTCCATCCATTGTAAAACAGATTATGCGGCCAGCATTCATTTATACTTTAATCAATATATCAGCAATATTTCTTACCATTAACCACTACATCTGTTATTGTGTCAGGACGATCCTGTAATGGATCTATTTTCACGAATTCCCTGCAGCCTATACAGGTAATATTATCCATATTAATATCCTTAAAGTAAGGCACATCCTCTTCATTATCCATAGCTATTGTTTCGTTACGGTTAAGAAGATTAAGAACATATGACATTGTAAGTATAATGCCCTCACCCTTTATATTTATCATATTAATATCACGTATAGTTATATTCTGTACTACACCGCCACGTCCTAACGCGCTCTTAATTCTAACACCTACATCTGTTCCTGTAAATGTACAATTTTCTACAAGTATATCCTTAACATCTCTTGACATTTCGCTTCCAATAACGAAGCCTCCATGTCCTTCATTAACAACACAGTCATGTATATATATATTGCTGCATGGTCCCTCTATCGTTCTTGCAACAGCATTTTTTCCTGACTTAATACATATGGCATCATCACCTGTTTCAAAAACACTATGATGAATATGTACATCTGTGCAGGATTCCACATCAATTCCATCACCATTCTGCGCATAATATGGATTACGGACATTAACACTATCAACTGTCAGACTCTTACAGAAGAATGGATGTATATTCCACGCTGGGGAATTCATAAATGTCACGCCCTTTAGCAGAATATTTCTGCAATATCTTAAGCTGACCATAACTGGTCTGTAAAAATCATAATAATCTGCTACTTCACTTAGTGCGTCCTCTTTATCACTTTGTATATTCTTTTCATTACCCTTAAGGCTTGATTCAGAAGGCATCCATACCTGTGTTTCCTTTGTTGCAAACACATTATCACTCTTCTTTAAAAGCTCCTCCCACTGCTTGTCAGTTACCTTGAACTTCTTAACAGGACGCCATTCATCGCCACTTCCATCTATTATTCCTTCTCCTGTGATTGCTATATTCTCTGCATTTTCTGCTGTAATTGGAGATACTGCACGTATACACTGCTGTCCCTCATAATTAGTGATAATTAAAGGATAATCCTCCTTTGACTTAATAAACTTAAGCATTGCCTGACTTTCAAGTCTTAAGTTTATACCTGATAATATTCTTATAGGTGCACAAGCCCATATTCCGGCAGGAATAACTACTGTTCCGCCTCCCTCCATGGATAAGGTCTTTATAGCATTATTAATAATCACAGCATTGCTGTGTCCTGTTTCAACGTCGAGCCTTCCACTTACCGCACCAAGCTTTTCTATTGAAACCTCTGTCTTATTAAACTCTGGAATAATAACATTATAATCTTCTCTATACATATCAGCATCTCCTTATTTTATTATAATAACTAATTTACCTGTCCTATATGTGACATTTTCCTGACATCCTGTACTTTCTTAAATGATATATAAAACTTTATATTACCTCTTGAATACTGCTGCTTTAGTGTGCTACAATATCAGCTGCTGTATATAGGTAATAAGTACTATTTATTAGTACTTATTGTTTTATCAGCACCAGAATATTACATTGTTACCAAGAGGTTGGTATATGCTTATACAAGCAGAATTCATCTGCTTTTTACATAAGCAGAACCTATAATTAATAAGCTAGTACATAGAAAGGATATATTAAAATCGTGCGGAAAACATCCACAGACAATGGTAATCATCTTATTAACAAGTCTAATATAAATACTAAAACCTCTGCTGTCAATATCAGTATGTATTTTATTATTGCTGTATTCCTATTACTTGGAATTATTATATTTAATAAAACAAGCGTCCGCGGATTATGCCTTAACAATGAAGAAGTCCACGATATATCTGATGGATACTATATAAGCTATAATGATGAGACAGTTGAAACAAGTCTTCCAGCTAAAACATCTAAAAAGACGAATTTCCTTACAATAACCAGACATATAAACCGTAACGAGCTTTATGGAAATTATATTTCCTTTTATGCATACAATGCTGCAGTTGATGTATACATTAATGATTCCAAG
The DNA here is from genome assembly GCA_934358235.1 of uncultured Lachnospira sp. Lineage (GTDB taxonomy): Bacteria > Bacillota > Clostridia > Lachnospirales > Lachnospiraceae > Lachnospira. Next base: position 13,131 of record CAKRKK010000007.1, on the reverse strand, counting down.
GTTTTAAGCGAACCAGATATCGTAGATAGTCTGGGATTTGCAAGACCATCACACTGGTACTTTATACAGGTTCCGGAAGATGACTTTAACTTACGGCTTGATATACATTCAAAACTTGATATAAAAAATATAATGACAATAACTAGCGGCAGTAAAAGTGCCCTTATATACAATATACTTTCTGGACATGCCTTTCATCTGATTATAGGCTGTCTGGCTACCATAACTGGCATTATCATTATAATAGCTTCATTTTTTATAAATGCTGAACTAAACAGACGCTTACGCTGGCTTGGTTTAATATCCCTTCTTGCCGGAGTATGGCTTTTATGTATTTCAACAGCTTTACAGATATTTTTTAACCTGGGTACGATTCGCTCTTATATCGGATATTGCTGTTACTTTATGTTTCCTATCGTAATTACAGGTTTTTTACTTACATTTGAATATTTCAGACAGGAAAGGTCTATGCATATAATGTACTGCATAGACATCATAGTGCTGGCTTCCACATTCCTTCTACAGCTATGCAGGATACTGTTTATATCAAATGTACTGTGGATTGTGCATATAGAGATAATTGCCATAATATTATCTGTAGTTGTAACTTTTATACGAAACCGTAAACATATTACAGCAAAGGAACTGGATGTATTTATTTCCTTTATTGTTATGCTTTTCTTCCTCACGCTGGATATTGTACGATATTACTATGATAAAACAGCCTACACCCGCATAGAATTTTCAGTATACGGAATTATGTTATTACTTTTATATTTCATAATTTCTATATTCTGTGTCATCAAGGATAGCTTTATCCAGAGTACACGCAATAATATATATAAGGAGCTTGCTTTTACTGATACCATGACTATGGTAAATAACCGCTCCGCCTTTGAACTTGCTATGGAGGAAGAACGCAGGCATACTGATTACAAGCGCTATATACTGATTGCAGACCTCAATAACCTAAAACACGTTAATGACAACTTTGGTCACCGCTTCGGAGATGAGGCAATCATCAATACTGCCAGACTTATTAACGATAACTTTAAACACATCGGCACCTGTTACCGTATCGGCGGCGATGAATTCTGTGTCATTGCACATAATACTGACTTAGAAACCATTAATAAGTGCCTTGAACACTTCCATGCTGCCGTCAGCAATATAGCACTGACAACTAATTATCCTTATTCTGTTGCAACAGGCTATGGAGCAATCGATGAAAGCGGTATCGATAACTGTTTTAAGGCAGTTGACTCACTAATGTATAAGAACAAGCAGAAAAGCAAAAAAACAGGCAGCATTAACCTTCCTTGTTAGTGCTGCCCTATTATTATTCTGTTTCTGCCATATTATGATGCAGTTGTCTTAAACCATCTATTTCATCACACAATTCCCTGCTGCCACAGGTTGAGCAATCCATAATAAGACCATTAAATATATGATTCAGGGAATCTGTTATCTGTTCTATTCTTTCTGCCCTGCTTTTTAGCTTCTCATAATCAGCATTCTCATCTGTAATAAAATATATCTGTACCGCAGCTACTTCTTTACGCTGCTTATATGCCCTTATCAGCTCTGAACCAATATGTGAAAAGGTCATGCCCTCTGCTAATGCTTCTTTAGCCACTCTGACCGGCTCTCTTTCTTTAATGGCTGATATTCTTGTCATATACCCCTTAGGATAGTTATGATATCTTACATAATCTACTGCTCTTAATATGCCATAGAGCTCCTGCGGGCTGCTAGCTGCCACACACTCCTTAAGCCTTATAAATGTAATTCTTGCATAAGCTGTGTCCTTTGATATATCAGGAAGATCTGAGCCGATAAGATATATTCCATCCTTGTCAACACACCCCTTCGTAGTTGTACACGCCGTAAGGCCAACAGCAGGAAGTGTTTTCCCACCAAGCTCATATGCCATTTCATTTCTTAACACAAGGCTTTCCTTACTGGTAACCTCCCAATGCTTATCTGTGGGCAGTTGTTTTATGCCTTCCTGTCCGTACTGCCTGATATACTCTTTTATAGCAGCAATCTCTTCATCATATATATTTATATTGTTATCTGTCAGCTTATCCTTCATATATCCGGTTCCTCTGTCACCTGCTATTGCTTTCTTTTATTGCGTCTGTCCCTTGACCAGTTATAATACGCAGTCAACGGCTTTATCAGACTGGCAGCAAACTTCATGTCAAGATTAAAGAAATATATAATAAGAGAAAGCAGAAATAATACTATTAATACAATAGCTGCTATTCCAATTATTTTTAGTATAATCACTGTTAATTACTCTCTTTCTTTTATTGTTTATGTGAGCTTATTATCTGATATTGTGTATCCATATCAGGCCTTAAGCGAATGTATTCTTGCATATTCAGCAGCTCCAAGTGCTCCCATAAGCTGTGGATCTACTGCAAGCTCTACTACCTTTACCTTAAGCACCTTCTCAATAGCCTGCTTAAGACCTTCGTTCTTAGCACAGCCTCCCGTAAGTGTAACAGAATCAACAACGCCTGCTTTCTTTGCCATAACAAAGCATCGCTTTGCAACAGATAATTCTATACCTGCTGCTATCTCATCCATAGGCTTTCCCTCACCTACAAGTGATATAACTTCACTTTCTGCGAATACCGCGCATTGGGCAGTTATTGGAATAACATTCTTTGCCGACAACGATAGTCTTGAGAATTCGTCAAGACTCATTTCAAAAGCCCTTGCCATGGACTCAAAGAATCTTCCTGTGCCTGCCGCGCACTTATCGTTCATAGCGAAATTAAGTACTGTTCCATCCGTATCTATTGCTATACCCTTAACATCCTGTCCACCTATATCTATAATTGCCTTAACAGAAGGATCTGTTATATGTACTCCCATGGCATGACAGCTTATCTCTGATATATTCTCCTGTGCAAATGGAACCTTGTTACGTCCATATCCTGTTCCTACAAGATATTCCAGCTCTTCTGCACTATTGATTCCATCAACCTGGCTTACCGCCGCAGCAAGTGCTTCTTTAGCACTAAGTACTGGATTTATCCTGCTCTTTTTGGTAACAGCCGCAGCCATTTTCCCATTCTCATCTAATATGACACACTTTGTATAGGTGCTTCCTGCATCACAGCCACCATAAAACTTACTCATATATCCTCCTTACCAGCATTCCTTATCATCAAAATCCTCAAGACTAGGATCCAATGGTTCTTCTGCGAACACCGTTCTCATATATCTGTTTATTTCTGTTCTCATATCTCTTCTGCTGCCATCCTCCGGGCACATCAGATTGTGTGTTACCCATATAAGATGAACTCCGTGCTTTCTTGCTTCTTCCTCAAACAAGCCATGATACCCAGACATTGACTTACAGCCCATATGAACATACATAATAACTATATCTATCCTGAACATCTCACAGAATCTCCAGAGTGCCTCCACACCTGTTTCATAGCCACCATTAGAACGGTTTCTCATTATCATGTTCTCATAAAGATATGCAAGATCTAACATAGCCTGATGCTTATCCTGTGTGTCAACCTTTTCTGTCGATACCATACTTAACATATCTGTTATGGTTACAACACCCCAGCAGTTAAGCAGCCATATTGGAAGTGCTGTATAATATGCTGCCTGAACACCCCAGGTCATAGCACGATGGCGATATTCCTTTGCTGCAAGCTGCTTCTTTTCATAGCCCTCCATCGCCATTGCTGTGAGCTTCTTATCCATATCAAGAAATGCCTGATTTCTTCCTCCTGCTGCCTGATATACACCATATCTGTAAAGTGCAAGTGTAACACCCATAACCTGTGGATAATCTGTCTTGGATATTTCCATCCATTCCAGGAATTCCTCTGTTTCTGCATTAAATCTTTCCATACTCTTAAAGAATGCATCCCAGTCAAACTTTTCTCCTGTCTGCTCCTCTATAAAGTGTATTGCGTTAAGTACCTCCTCTGCTGCATACTCCTGAACACTCTCCTGTCTGTGTCTTATCGGTACAGCAAGCTGGAAGGTCGGTATCTTAAAGCTTCTTGCCTCAATACCATTGCCCATAAGACTTCCATCACAGGTTGTATTGCACTGTACCGCACAACAGCCAATGAGTGGAAAATCATCTGCAAGCGCAACTCCAAGCTCCGCTGCCGGCATCGGGCACACATCTGATGGCACACCATACTCATGTGTTACATCCACATAATAGCTTACTCCTGTCTGTGACATCATTGAGCTTGTATACACTGCTGGCACCTCTACGGATAACCACACAAGATTAGGAAATCCTCCCATAAGCGTACTCATCATATTTTCATCAAACAGAACTATTTTTTTATTGAGCTCTTTATCGTTACCTATTGCAGGATCTGCTTTAAATATCTGTCCTAGCATGCCGCATATATCAGTTACTATAAGGCCAAGTGCATTATGCGCCATACGGAGCTGTAACCCACGCATTCCCTCTGTATGTCTGTCCATAAAATCCGGCAATGCGAGATAATTCATCATCCAGCGGTATCTAAAGAATCCCTTCATATTATTGGGTTTTACTATAAATGTTATTAATGTTTTCCAGTAACCCAGCCATCTTACATAATCGTACCAGGTATCTTTTATTCCACGCCACTCACGTCTTTTCTTAGGCTTTCTGCCCGTATAAAACTTACCAAGTGGTTCACTTCCAAGCTTACTTGACATATATATTTCTCCATCTTATCTTTATAGTCTGATTGTTTATTACTGGTTATTCCTGTTTATCTTCTTTACCTCCAGGCTTTCCACAAATGCCTGGATTCTTGTTCTTATCTGTCCTGATGAACCTACTGCATATGGTCTGTCTATTGAAAGTACCGGATATCCATACTCTTTTCTCATAACATGAAATGCAGATGCTCTTTCATATCCCCAGTAATCACAGAACTTTATCTGTTGATATATAAGTCCCTCTGCCTTATATTCCCTGGCTATATAATCTACATACTCCTCACGTTCTTTTATCTTTTCTGTATTCATATATCTTGGGCACTTTCCCCACTTCATATACTGCCTGCATATCTGATATAGAACATCCTCGTTTTCATTAAGGATAAGCTCACTTCGCCCAGGCAGCGAACCAAAGCAGAATCTGTCAGCTACAACAAGTGCGCCTGCCTCCTCTGCAAGCTTTATAAGCTCTGGATTATCTATTTCTGAGCCTATAAGAGCAACTCTTGCCCTGTAACTCTTCTTTGCATCTGGTTCTCTTGTCTTTAATTCCTGTGCTGTATCCCTTAGCTTATCTAATAAATATTCCTTAGGACAGCAATAAGTAGCCAGACACAATACAGCGAATTCATATCCTGTTATTCTTGGATTATCTTCTTTTCTGTAATCGCCAATCTCACTTATCAGCCTGCTTATCTCATTCTGCTGTTCTACAGCCTCCCTAAGTGCATTATCCGATATGTCTATTCCATATGTATTATGTAATGGCTCTAGAACGTGAAGCTTCATCTGTTTAACATAATGTCTTAAAGCCGATTCATCTGACTTCATCGGAACATCCGAATACTCCACAAAGAACTTCTCCTTCGTACACAGCCCCTGTCTTTCAATATTTTCTACACATCTGTTCATCTGTGCACACGCATCAGGTGCAATAATACAATCAAGAAAATTATACCCGCCCTCTATGGCACGCTCTAATATAGCCCTGCAGCCTTCACACAGCATACTGCTCATATAATATGTGCCCATTTCCAGGGAGCCTGTTCTTGGTGCCCTTAGCCTTACTGAAAAACATCCCGGAAGATTAAGCAATGGTTCAGGAATCTGGAAGCATACCGCCCCTATGGCTATATCTCCCTTCTCCTGGGCTTTTCTTACAAGGTCATTATTAACCTCCTCAAGAAGCTTTTCAAAATAATATAAATGTTGTAAATCCTTCAAGTTAATCCCTTTCCTATGCCTCAGCCTTTTTCATCTGTCTGCTCATATAAACGTTATTTTTATTCTGCATCAGGTAAGATGCCTATATTTACAAGTGCCTCTTTTGCTCCTTTAACTATTCTTGTATCATCAGGAAGCTTAGTTACATTCTCTCCAAGAACATCTGCCCTTGCAAGCATATCATCACTTTCGATAGCAGAAAGGAGCTGCATATCACCTATATCCATAAGCCCAACAACCTCCTTATCAGGCAGTCTGTTAGCTATTACGCCCAGCTTATCATACATAACAAGCTCATCTGCGACCTTCTTAATAGTCTTTACAACCTGGCTGCCCTTCCTGCTTGCATCAGTAACTAGTAAAAGATGTGTAACCTTTTCCATCACGCGTCTGTTTATCTGTTCAATACCTGCTTCACCATCTATAACAACATAGTCAAACTGGTCAGACAACATAGTTATTACCTCTTTTAGATATGAGTTAATCCTACAGTAGCAGCCTGCACTTTCTGGTCTTCCTATCGCTATAAATGCATACCCATCCTGTTCCTTTAAGGCATCTATTATCTCATACTTTGCCTCTCCAAGCAGTTCTACTGCTGACTTTGTATCGCCATCCTCTACATTTTTAATAACTTCTTTTCTTATATCATCTATAGTTTTCTCTACTTCAACATTAAGTACTGTTGATAAACCTACTGCTGGATCTGCATCTATTGCTAGTATCTTTTTATCTGGGTAGCTTTCCACCAGAAGCTTTACTATAACTCCTGCAAGCGAGGTTTTACCAACTCCACCTTTACCAGCAACTGCAATTATTTTTGTCTTATCACTCAACTTAAAACGTCCTCCTATATTCTACTTTTACACATATCGCTACATCTGTGTCGAAAACATGCTAAAATCTTCTATACATTTTACCACATTTTTTATGTTATTTTACGCATTTTAAATATATTTTCAGCTTTTTTATTCCACTTAAAATGCTATTATATATTTATCACATATATCAAAATGGAGATTTAATATCATGACTAATATTGCTGTAATAAATGAATATAATCCACATTTGTCTGAAATAAATCCACAATCACCACTATCTGTTGGTAATGGCAGATTCTGTTTTACCGCTGATATCACCGGTATGCAGACTCTATATGATGAATATGTTACTGAAACACCTCTATGTACAATGGCTGAATGGGGCTGGCATACAACCCCTGCTGCAAAGAACAGCACTCCTAAGACCAAAGCTTCTTTAAGTACTGCTGGTACTGATAAAGAGGCTGTGCCTTCTAAGACTGAGTATACTCTTGATGACGTTAAGATGACCGAATACGATTATCTTGGACGAAAAGTATCCTATCCACGCGTTAAATATGAAGGAAATGAAGCTGCCTATGACTGGGTACGAATGAATCCACACAAGTTCAACCTTGCCAGAATAGGCTTCACTCTTAATAACGAGCCTGTTTCATCAGACATTATATCTGATATAAATCAGGAGCTTGAGCTTGCAACCGGAACCTTAAAAAGTGAATTCTCTATATCAGATAAGCACACAGCTCCGGTCCTTAAACATAAAGTATATGTAGAAACTGTATGCGATAATAAAACAGACACCCTGGCATTTAAGATAAGCTCGCAGCTTCTAACTAAAGGACTTGGTATAGCTATACACTTTCCTTATGCTTCCAGTGATATAACCGGTTCCTTATGGGATAAGGCTGCCGATAACTGGCATCAGGACAGCCTTGGCTGTATAACTTCATCTATCAACACACGCAGTAATACTGTTGGTCATAATAACAGCAGCAACAATACTGATGGCAATAATAACAGCAATAACAATACTGATAATATATACTACATAAAACGAACTCTGGATAACACACATTATTCTGTTATCATAAAAAGCAATGGCACTCTTAAGGAAGGCTGCAGCCACAGATATAATATTGCTGCTGATGCTGATACACTTTATCTATGCATAAGCTTTATTGATAACGATAATATATACAGCAACTGCCACATACCCAAGCCAGAAAGCTTATCCAAAGCAACAGATAATAATGCTTCCATAAACTATTACAATGAAGCTAATGCTTTACAAAGCTTTAATATTATTGCTGGTAATTGTTATGAGTTCTGGAATAACTACTGGAACAGCGGCAGATTCCTTACACATAGCAATACTGAGCTTATGCGAAGGGTAATACTCTCACAATATCTGCTTATTATTAATGACAGCGGATATATCCCTCCTGCTGAAACTGGTCTTACCTGCAATAGCTGGTATGGCAAAGCACATCTTGAGATGCATTACTGGCATATGGCGTGGGCACCGCTATGGGGACACCCTGAACTTCTTGAACGCAGCTTTGACTGGTATATAAGCATACTTCCAGAGGCAAGAAGGAATGCAGCACGAAATGGCTATAAGGGGGCGCGCTGGACCAAAATGGTATCCTATACAGGCTGTGACTGTCCTTCCAAGATAGCACCCCTGCTTGTATGGCAGCAGCCACACATAATCAATATGCTGCAGATGGTACTTGACTGCTATAAAGAAAAAGACGATAGCTATATAAGCGCTTATATGAATAAATACTGGATTCTAGTTAAGGAAACGGCAGAATTCATAGAAGATTATCTTGTATATGACATCAATACAGATACTTTTAATATAGAGGCACCCGTTATCCCGGTTCAGGAAAGACATCTTCCTGAGGATACAAGAAATCCTATATTCGAGCTTGCATACTTCAGATATGGTTTAAAGATTGCTGCTCAATGGGCTGTAAAGCTTAATCAGACCATGCTATCGCAAAAGTGGGATAATATAGCTGACAGAATAGCTCCTCTGCCGGCTGCTAATGGTTTATACTTATCCCACGCCAACTGTCAGGAAACCTTTACCAATAAAGCTATTGACCACCCACTTATGCTTCAGGTTTATGGCATGCTAAAAGGATATGGTGCCAAAGATATAATAGATACTGACACCTTCAGGGCAACACTTAAAAAAGTTATTGATGTATGGGACTATTCCACTCTATGGGGATGGGATTTTGCAGTTATCGCTATGGCTGCAGACACACTTGGAATGAAGGATACTGCCCTTGAACAACTGCTTATTAATTCCCCAAAGAATGAATATGTAGTAAGTGGAAACAACCGCCAGAATTCAAGAAAAGATCTTCCTCTTTATCTTCCTGGTAATGGCAGCCTGCTGATAGCAGCAGCAAAAATATTCTTCGAAGAATAACCATCAACTGCTTATTCCCATTCTTCCAGACTTTGTCTTTACCTTATGCTTATACATAGCCTCATCAGCCCTCTTTACGATTTCAAGCACATCCCTGCCATAACCCTTGGCTGAACCGACTGCGCTTGAAATCTTAAGGCGGCTTCCAGCATTAGCCTTATCTATCATATCAGCTACAGCAGCAGATATTTCTACACCCTCGCTGTCATGGGGATTATCTATAATCATAATGAATTCATCCCCACCTATTCTGTATACACGCCTTCTTTCATCGGTAAAGGAATATAATACTGAGGATAATCTTTCTATTGCTTTATCACCATATTCGTGCCCATAGGTATCATTAATCATCTTTAGGTTGTTAAGATCCCAGAATATAACCCTGATGTTATCCATATATGGATAATATGCTGATATCATTTCCTCATACTTATTCTTGTTAAACAGCTTAGTTCTTGAATCTGTTTCCTTCTGATATGTAAGCTGTGCTATTCTTGCAGCATCTTCACTTCCACCAACAACTATATCCTGCAGAATAAATGTAATAACCATAAGAATCATACATCTTGGTATTACCCCGAATACTATAATCACAAATACCGGATTGGCGTTTAAGGCATATCCTGTTCCTCCCGTTATAATATCAAGATACCAGTCTCTTTTATGACTTCCTGCAAACAAAAGGTTCATATCACATATTCCATAGTAAAAGCCTGCTATCATACTGATAAGTACTGAAACAGAATTAATAACAGAGGTAAACCATAAGGTTTTCTTCTGTCTGTAATGTGCCGCAAACAATAATGGCACAACATATAAAAGCACAGCGTGATAGGAAAGAAGTGCACACGTAACACCGCTTGCCATACATACAAGTGTAAGGCATATATACTTATAATAATCCTTTGACATATCACCTTTTATAATAATCAATATTATTGGAATTAGTAATATGATGGAATTAATAACCGCTATTGTTATTATAGTATTATCAATTTCAAATATGCCTATTATATTTAACAGCCACATAACAAGCTCTGTTGCAATAAATAAAACAACGCCCTTCAGCGTATATTGGTTAGACTTTTCTTCCTGATACCTCAGCTCTTTATCATACTGTTTCTTAAAATCGCTCATCCTTCTTCTCCAATAACATCAACACTTTCACTACACTTGCATAACATTTCTACAATATTTCCCCATTGCATTGCTGTCTATTTCATAATTCCCCTGCTTATAAAACACTAAACAGTTATACATAAAATATTTATATATTCTGATTAAAATAGTATTTTTATACACGCGTTATATTTTATCACTTTATCATATAGTATGCCAGTAAAAAAAACATACACATTTTTAGATATATTGCACAATTTTCTTATACTTATCCATATTTTTATCAGCAAAACAAACCTAAAATAAATACTGACAGACTTTTTTAACTCTTAATTATAAAAATAGACTGCCGCAAGCTGGCTTATACATTATATAGAGCTATGAAGCATTTCTTCTGTCTATATGTGATGTACAATTCCAATTACAGCAGTCCATCCACTTTTATTTAATTAATTCCCTTTGTCTTATGCCAACGGGTCTGCTAAAGCACTATTAATAGAATTTCTTAGTACCCCTTACCGGCTCTGAGGTCAGATTGACACCCAGCCTTGCAAATGTCTTTGTATCAACCTCTGATAACATAACTGTCGTATGAACCTGACAGCCCTTCAGCCTAGGAAGCTGTTCAAGAGCCTTCCTTGCGTTTTCATTCGTTACAGAGGTAAGTGCAAGTGCTATAAGCACCTCATCGCTATGAAGTCTCGGATTCCTTCCACCAAGATACTCAACCTTAAGATTCTGTATAGGCTCTATGAATTCCGGCTTTATAAGCTTCTCATCATGTTCTATTCCCGCAAGATACTTAAGTGCATTCAATATAAGTGCTGATGATGCACCAAGAAAATCTGTTGTCTTTGAGGTGATAATTGTTCCGTCATCGAACTCGATGGCAGCACAGGCAACACCTGTTTCCTCGGCTCTCTTTTTAGCAGCTACTGTTACCCTTCTATCATCTGTAGTAATCTTTGCCTGCTTCATAAGAAGCTCTATCTTATATACTTCACTTTCCAAAGCCTCTTCCTTAGCCACTCTGTTAACTGCATCATAATATCTCCTGATAATTTCCATTCTGGATGCCTCACAGCAGGCCTCATCATCAACAATACAGTTTCCTGCCATATTTACACCCATATCTGTTGGCGATTTATAATAAGTATTCTCTCCGTATATTTCCTCAAGTATAGCGTTAAGAACTGGATATATCTCTATATCACGGTTATAATTAACTGCCGTTGTACCGTAGGCTTCAAGGTGGAATGGATCAATCATATTCACATCGTTAAGATCTGCTGTTGCTGCCTCATAAGCAAGATTAACAGGATGCTTAAGTGGAATGTTCCATATAGGAAAGGTTTCAAACTTAGCATATCCTGCCTTAATTCCACGCTTATTCTCATGATAAAGCTGTGAAAGGCAGGTAGCCATCTTTCCACTACCTGGTCCCGGTGCTGTAATTACAACAAGTGGTCTTGTAGTTTCTATATAGTCATTCTTTCCGAAGCCATCATCACTCACAATCTTAGCTATATTAGATGGATATCCTTCTATTACATAATGCTGGTAAACCTTTATTCCCTTCTTTTCAAGCTTTTCCTTAAACTGAAGGGCTGCCGGCTGCCCTGTAAATTTAGTTATGACAACACTTCCTACATAAAGTCCCTTTTTCTCAAATTCACCTATGAGTCTTAATACATCTACATCATATGTTATGCCAAGGTCACCTCTGACCTTGTTCTTTTCTATATCTGCTGCACTTATAACTATTACTATTTCTGCTACATCCGCTAACTGTAAAAGCATCTGGAGCTTGCTGTCTGGATGAAAGCCTGGCAGGACTCTTGATGCGTGATAGTCATCAAAGAGCTTTCCTCCGAATTCAAGATACAGCTTGTCTCCAAATCTGCCTATTCTTTCCTTAATATGTTCTGACTGAATCTTAAGATACTTGTCATTATCAAAGCCTGTTCTCATTTTGATATATTCTCCAATCCATGATTTTCAAGTATTATACTATGACTATTTTTTACAAAAATACTTTTATTATTTTATCAGACTACAAGCCATTTATCAATCCAATACCGACAACATATTCCTGATAACTAAATATCAGCCAGACATTTATGCCAGACATTTATGCCACATCATATATTACAGACATTTGTTCAACATAAGCAGGAATCCTTATCCTGCCTATAATATATATAAAGCTATCATCGTTATTCAGATTTCTTAAAAACATTTCCGTTATATTTCTATCATTAATGCTGCTTATGAACTTTACCGCATTATTAATTCTTACGCTGTCTCTTTTAAGTGCATTCTCCGTTTTTTCGCTGCTGTCCTTATACCACTTTTTCATACAGAACATCACAGCTTCATCTGATATTGCAAGTGAACCTCTGTTTCTTGATAATTCTTCCGCCTCCCTTAATATCTCTTTAAGCATTTTTTCTTCCATATCATCATACTCTTTATCATTACATACAGACGGCATGCTTACTGGTGTCATTGCATATGTCATCTCATTAACGCGTGTTTTTATTATTGTATAATAGTCACTTGACACATCAAACATTCCCGTTATACCTGCAGCATTACTATCTTGCACCTGCTCATTTTTGCCTTTATTCTCCCATTCACTTATCCACCACTTCAGATAATCTCTTGTCTTTGCCTGCTTAACGGATGTTTTTATATTATCTAAAAGCTTTCTCTTAAGCACATCAACCACATGAAGCTTATTCGTGTATTCCATAGCCGAAACTATGTCAACATTTCTTTTAACATCCAGTCCTGCCATAACATTATCTATAC
>CAKRKK010000006.1 GCA_934358235.1 uncultured Lachnospira sp. | reverse complement strand
CCATACAGGTGCCTTGTAGTCATAGTTTTCAAGTGTCTTAACTGTTGCCTCTGGATACTTGTATTCTACTCCTGCATCTGTAAATGCTACTATCTGAACCTTGTTATCAATACCAGGAGTAAGACGACCTACCTGATTACTTATATTATTAACTGTCTTATAGTTATTTATCTGATAGTTATATAGTGTCTTAACAAGCTTGCCATTAGCATATATCTTATATCCACGTACTCTTGTATCATTCTTTGATATTCCTGTCCATGTTGCCTGTGCACATGTATATATAGCACTTGCAAGCTTAACCTCTGTGTTATCGCCAGCTGCAATAGCTGATGTATCTTTGTTTCCATCTGTTGTGAATACTGCTTTACCAAGATATGTCTTATTGTTACCTGCCTTTAAGCTGTTAGCTGTATCGACCTTTTCACTTACATATACCATAAATGTGTACTCAACACCTGATGATAATCTGTCAATAACAACGGATGTATCTTTAATTCCGTCAATCATATCAACCTTTACACCATCAACATATGTGTCAACTCCATAATACACTTCCGTATTGTTATCAACTGCTGTCCATGTAAGCTTAACTGACTTGTCTGAAGCTGCCTGTGTATCACTACCTGAACCACCTGTTGCTGTTTCTTCCTTAAGTAAAGAATCTGCGTTAGCTACTGGTGCGTTTAAGTATATACCATATACCATTGGCTTAGAACCCTGGCAGTAATAGTAATATGTCTTACCTGCCTTTAAGTTAAATGTCATAATATCATCTACTGTTGTTCCTGTTGCACTATTTGTTATATTTGCTCCATCAGGTGATTCTACAAACCACCATACCTTTCCAGTTGCTCTGTTATGTAATGTAACTGAACAGTCAGTCTTTGCCTTAAATACATATGTTGCTGTACCCTTACCTGGAACCTCTCCACCTGCGTTAGCTGGTGTAGATGCCTGTATAAACTGTGTATATTTAACACCATCTATAGTTACTGGCTGTTCTGGTGTTGATAACTCTGAAAGTACATTAACAACTGCTGTTTCAAGTGTAGAAACTGTAGCATATGCGCTGTCTTTGTTGTATTCTGTTCCTTCTGTAAGACCTTTTGTAAGATCAACTGACTCCTTAGCTGCTGCTCTGCTGTCTGCTGCCTTTGCTGTTGCTGTCTTAATACCCTTAAGATCTCTTACATTGGCAATATAGTTGGCTGTGTTGCCTGTTGATGTAAATACTACGAATATCTTATGAGGCTTAGTTGTATCTGTTCCTTCTGGAAGCGTTACATCCATCTCATAATCTATATACTTATCTTCCTTAGTACCTTTAAGTGTTGCCTTTGCAATCTCTGCACCATTCTTAGAATCAAGACGTACTGAAATATTCTGTGTTCCTGCGTCTGTCTGTCTGTGTACTGGTAATACAAGCTTAGTAAGTCCTGCTATATCGCAGTTAGTATAAGCATAACCCTGTTCTAATCCAGGATATGAAGTCTTACCTTTGTTATGTTCATTATCATAAAGATAACCAATGTTATGAGGTGTATTCTTTGTTTCTACCTTTGGTATAGTTGTGATAGCATCTGTCTTTCCTTCTGTTGCAGCTACCGCATCATTAAAGAAATCTGCACATTCATCAACGCTTGCCGTCCACTCTGTTGTTTTACCAGCATCCGGCTTGTTATCACCTGTATCGCCTGTATCCGGCTTATCTGGTGTTTCTGGTGTTTCTTTATAATTCTCAGCCTTTACTGTGTTATCTTTTACAGTTATTCCACTCATAGCAGCTTTCATATTATCTGTACATGCATTAAGTGAATCCCATGTAGTTCCCTGGAATATAAGGTTATTACAATACTGGATGTTATTCCATGCCTTGTTAGTATTCTTACTTTCTGCTTTCTTGTTATATGATACTGTCTTTACATTGTAGAATACTGAATTGTCACAGCCTATAAGTGTTTCCCAGCCATTCTTGTTCTTGTAAGAACCATTATAACCTACATTACCAAATGTAATATCCTGGAAATACATATTATGGTGTGAATGTAATGGCTTACTTGTATTGCCTACGGGATCAATATCTGCAAGTACCTGTATTGTATTATAGTTAGCACCATATACTGAAACATTGTATGATGCAAAGTTATAGAACTCACCAATTTCAGCATATTCTGTAGATGATGCTGAGTTAGGATCACCATAGCTTGTTGTGAATACCCAGCCCTGATTAGTATCAGCTACTGCACAGTCACGCATAGTTATGTTAGCACCGAAACCTCCGTTAGTAGGTGCTGACTTGAATCTGAATGCCATATCAATATGGTTCATAACTGTATCTTCAAAAAGAACATCCTGAATACCATTACCTGTGTGGCTTCCCGCTGCAAGACCACCATGACCTTCACGAAGGAAGTTATCAAACATCCATACTTCTGAGTTTGTCTGGATTTCTGAATCTCTTGCACCCATACCTACTGACGAACCAAAACCTAAGTTATCATCACCTGTATCTGTAAAGTTACCCCAGCAGATTACATTCTGTGAACAGCCATATCCAAGACCGTCACCATTGTTACCATCATATGAGAATACCTTTACATTAGTTGTTGCTATATTTCTTGAATCAAGAATATTAACTGAATGGTTTGATGGATTCTCGATAGTGATATCACCAACATAAACATTTTCACAGTTTCTCATAATAAGAAGACTTGAACGTGTTGCATAAGCAAACTTAAGGTCATCTCCTGATACTCCTTCTGTTGCTTTTTTTGCTTCATCTGCTGTCTTTGCATCAGATATTGCTTTAAGCTTGGCTTCTTCATATTTACCTGTATTCTTAAGGTACTTATATGCTGAATCCTTTGACTGGATACCCTGATAGAATACGTTTACATTACCGCCTCCAACATATCTTGGAAGCCCCCAGTTTTCTGTGTCTGTTGGATCACCTGCCTGAGTATTCTTACCCTTGTTAGATGTATAACCATCTTCGTATATAGTTGAACCAGCACCATACTTCCAGCCATTACCATAAAGAGTACCATTACCTGTTACTCTTACGTTCTTAATAGGATTAGACTCATCTGCTGTCATAGCATTTACAAGTCCCCAGCCTCTTGTATCTGTGTAGAAAGGATACATAAGAAAGCCTATCTCGAAATGGTCACTATTAGGTGATGCCCATAATGTACCATTAACTTCAAGTGTCATATCACTCTTGAGCCATACAGCACCACTGACAAACACCTTTCCATCTGAATTCTTAGGTATAACAACCTTTCCTCCCTCAGGACAGGCATCAATCGCTGCCTGAATAGCCTTTGTATTCTTTTCAACAATTGCATTTACTTCATCATCATAATATGTATAACCTTCTGTTTCAACTGCACCAAAGTCAGTAATATTAACAGTTTCTGGAGCTTTAGCTGTTCTTTGCTTTATCTCCTTAGCGCTGCCAAGCTCCTTGCCAGCCTTGTCCACAGCCACTACCTTAAATGTATATTCAGTATCAGCCTTAAGTCCTGTTGCCCTGTAGGCATGGATATCAACATTAACCATATCAACATCACTATTGCCCGGTGTATTATAGTAATCATAGAAGGCTTCCATATACTGTGCTGCCCAGGCAGAATTCACCTTATAATTCTGTCTTGCTGTACCAGCCAGTTCACCATTTATATACACGTTATAATCTGCCACATTATCGTACTTTTCCGGCTTCTGCCATACAAGACCTATGCTTGTATCATCATATGCAAGCGTAGGAACCTGTAAATCTGTAATATCACTTGACCCCTTTGTCTTATCGAACAATGGACTTTCCAGCTCCTTTGTACCAAATGTGTCACTTGCTATAACATCAAACACATTCTTGTTGACATACTTGTCATGTCCCTGTGTTGTAGGCAGTCCCGCCGCCATTGCCGTACCTGTAACACTAAGCGAACCGGCTGCCATAAGTGCTGCCATTCCCAATGCAGCAGCCTTTCTGAATCTTAACATACTTCCTCCTATCTGCCTTGACTGATATACGTCTGCAATAAAATGTAAATACCATCTTAAACAAAAGAATACTTACTCCTTTAATTATATTCGTTCCCTATACCGAATATGCTAATAACTTTTATATAAGTGTTTTGTCTAAGTAGCTTGAAAATACATCTTTCTTGTGTTTTTGTCAATATTTTAAAGATTTGTTTTTCTATCTTTGTATATTCTGCACAATTTATTGTATTTTCGTCCTTTGTAAACGCATATACATTTGTGATTTCCTCTAATAAAAAAAATATTCTATTTTTATATAAGTTGGAAATAAGTTAAGAATATAAAAAAAGTTATTTCTAAAACTATTAATCCCAAATAAAAATCTTAGGATATAATAATTCTAGAAATAACCTTCAGAAATAAATATACTATATGATATAAATTAAACTACTTTCTTTACCCATCTGCCACTAAAGAATCTTGTTGTAAATATTATTCCACGTATTGTCCAGTCTGCAAACATGCCATACCACACACCGATAGGTCCCATACCAAATATCCGTATGAGTGCTATGCTTAACGCAACCCTGCAGCCCCACATTGTTATAATGGAGGTTATCATAGAGAATTTCACATCACCGGCAGCTCTCATGCCGTATGCCGGAACAAAGGATAATACCCACACCAGCGGCTTAACTATTGTTATAGCTCCAACCATCTCTATGCACATACGTGCACTATCTGTCTCCATTCCTCCAAGTCTTGTAATAGGACCAACAAATGCATAAACCAGCAGGCAGGAAGCTATTATTCCAAGCTCTGCTATTCCTGCAAGCTTAACAATATAGTACTTTGCTTCTTCCTTACGGCCTGCTCCAAGTGTCTGTCCTACAACTGTCATAAGACACATTCCAACGCCTATGCCAAATATACCATTTACATTTTCCAGTATATTAGTCATCGCCTGCGCTGCTATGGCGGCTGTTCCAAGTGTTGATACTGTTGATTGTATGGCAAGCTTGCCAAACTGGAACATGCTGTTTTCTATACCTGAAGGAACTCCTATTGCCAGTATAGACTTAATAAGTCCGAAATCCGGTCTTATAGCCGCATAATCCTTTACAACTATGTCAAGCTTAGGCTTTGATAAAGCTATGAATATAACTACCATACAGAACACTCTTGACACAAGTGTTGATATGGCTGCACCAGAAACTCCCAGCTTAAATACAAACATAAGAAGTGCATTACCACCTATGTTAAAGACATTGGATATGACTGACACCATCATAGGATATCTTGAATTACCACAAGACCTGAATATCGCCGAGCCTGCTGAAAAGAGTGCAAGAAATGGGTAACTAAGTGCTGTAAACAGGAAATAATCCACCGCATTATCCATAACTTCCTGCTCCACCTGTCCAAATATAAGTGCAAGAAGCGACTTTCTGAATATAAGACCAAGTATGGTTATTGCAAGTGATATCACCATAACTGTAAGTACAACCTGTCTTGCAGCCTTATTAGCTCCATCCTTATTCCTCATTCCAATATAATGTGAGCAAATAATTGCTGCTCCTGTTGCCATTGCAGAAAAGAGCTGCACTATAAGGTTATTAACCGAATCCACCAGCGATACGCCTGATATTGCCTGGCTTCCCAGATTACTCACCATCATAGTATCAACCATACCCATAAAGGAATTAAGAAGCTGCTCTATTACTATTGGTATAAGCAATGCAAAAAGAGCTTTATTGTGAAACAACAGATTATGTTTATCAATATCAAATAATTTTTTCCTGTTCATATCGTGTGTACTCTCCTATTTCGTCAAAAGTATCCGGTATACCGGATACCTGCTGCTAATATAAAAGATTAACCCTTTCTTAGCGATTAGTCAACCCGTACACTCACGAACCCGCGCTCATTATACTACTGCTCAAATACCACTCTTATAGTTGTTCCAACTCCCAATTCACTATCCAGCTCTATATGTGCATTATTATGCTTTGCAACTATATGCTTAACAATAGCAAGTCCAAGTCCTGTTCCGCCGGTAAGCTTTGAACGGCTCTTATCTACTCTGTAAAATCTTTCAAATATTCTTTGCTGGTTTTCCTTAGATATACCTATTCCGTTATCCTTAACCTCAATGACAACTGCCCTTTTACTGCTATTTCCATAAGTACCATTATTCACACCGCTTCCGCCGCCATCAGCATAAGCTATAGCCTCCCGCTCATATACAGATACCCAGACTCTTCCTCCAGGATTATTGTATCTTATGGCATTGTCGCATAGATTATAAATAAGCTCGTCAATCATCTGTCTGTCAGCCATTATACTTATATCTTTACCTGTAAGATTCATTATCACACCATTTTTCTGGGCATTTAACTCCAGCATCTGGACTGTTGATTTGGCTATTTCATACAGATTAACACTTTCAAAGGCTTCATCAGAGGATGTTGCATCAAGCTCTGATATCCTGATAATATCGTTAATAAGAGTGAGCAGACGCTGTGAGCTCTTATGTATTTCTGTTGCAAATCGCTTGGCATCCTCACCACCAGCCATTCCACTTTCTATAAGCTCAGAATAACCCGATATTGAAGTAAGTGGTGTTTTTAGCTCGTGTGAAACATTTGCTGTGAATTCCTGACGCATATCAGCATTACGCATAATATCCTCATGCTGCTTCTTTATTGTATTAACAAATGGCACCAGCTCCTTATACACCTTTATGGAATCCGATGCATCCATATTGTCTGCCAGGAATTCTATAGGCTCTACGATACTCTTTGTAAGCAGATGCGAGCTTATAGAGCTTATCACAAATAGAACAACACACAACAACACAACTACCGGCAATGAGCTTATCATAATACTTGTCATGCTGCTTACTTCTCTTGAAACTCTTAACACATATCCGTTATCAAGCTCCACAGCATAATAAAACGAATTCTTCTGCAGGGTTTCTGACTTTCTTATATCACTTCCATAGCCATTTCTTCTGGCCTCAACAACCTCCGGTCTTTCATTGTGATTCTCCATATCTGTCACTTCCACAAGATTATCTACAACCGCATATCCCTCAACATTAATAAATGTAACTCTGAGATTACCGTCATAGCTTTCTATTACCTTCTGCTCATTGATATCGTCCGGATTACTTACCATCCCCCACGCATCTGCACCAACAAATATATCAACATAATTGCGCATATCTCCCAACACTTCCCGCTTTAATATGTTGTAAAATACTAATGTAGATATTGCCATTGCTGATACAATCGTAACGAATGCAACTACCATGCATTGTATGTTAATTCTTTTCTTCATAAGAACTCCTCTTAACCCTTAATGAGCCTCATCATCCATAAAATAGCCCACATTTCTTACTGTCTTTATATAATTACCAGCGTCTCCGAGCTTGTGTCTTAGTGTCTTTATATGGACATCCAGCGTTCTGGACTCTCCTTCATAATCTGTACTCCATATCCTGTCCATTATATTATCTCTTGTAAGTACAATCCCCCTGTTAAGAGCAAGATACTTTAAAAGCTCATATTCCTTATAGGTAAGTTCAACCGGCTTATCTTCAACATAAGCAACACGTTTCTCATCATCTATGAATAACTGACCTATTCCTATAAGCTTCTCCTCATCAGTTCCACCAGCCCTTCTAAGAACTGCCTTCACCCTTGATATAAGCTCCATAATTCCGAATGGCTTTGTAATATAGTCATCCGCTCCCATGTCAAGGCCTTTAACCTTATCTATCTCTGTTGTCTTAGCCGTAACCATAATCACAGGAACTCTTCTGGTTTCCGGAACCTGTCTTAGCTTTCTTAAGATTTCAAGCCCATCTTCATCAGGAAGCATTATATCTAAAAGAACGAGATCCGGAATACGTTCCCTCATCAGCTTATGGAAGTCCTTTCCGCTGGCACACTCTACAACTGTATGCCCTGCATTCTTTAACGCAAAGCCTTCAATTTCGCTTATATTATTGTCATCCTCAACTACATATATGTATGCCATATCCATCTTCCTTTCTGTTCTTACACAATTAATGGTAAGTGTATACAAGCTTTACGGCTCTACTGCTGCTACTGAAAGCTGCGTGTTTCCGGCAGTCTGTATTTATCCTTATATGCCTTATAATCCTTAGCAAACTGCTGATTATCCTTATTCTTTATCCTGTCAAGATATTCATGTGCATCGAATTCTGACTGGTCACTCTGAATAACATCCACCGCTATATTAGAACAATGGTCTGCTACTCTTTCAAGGTTATTAAGAATATCCGAATGTGCGAAGCCTAACTCAATAGTACACTTACCCTCACGAAGCCTTCTTATATGTCTTGCCTTTAATTCTACCGCAAGAGTATCTATAAGCTCTTCTAGAGGTTCAACCTTATCTGCTTCATTTTTACTATTACTCTTGAAGGCATCAAAGGATATATCTACTGCTTCTCTTACTGCCGAGCTTAATATATCAAGCTCAGTCTTTGCCTTAGGTGAAAACTGCATATTCTTTTGCTGCAGCTCTCTTGCCGAGTCACAGATATTACATGCATGATCTGATATTCTTTCGAAATCTCCTATACAATGTAACATAACATTAAGCATTTCCGAATCCTCTTTTTTAAGATTCTTCGTGCTTATCTTCATTATGTAGGTTCCAAGTGCATCCTCATACTTATCTGCCCTTGTTTCAAGCTCTCCTACGCGAAACGCCTGTTCCTCATCATATCCGCCTATAAGCGACATGGATATGAATAAGGACTCACGCGATATATCTGCCATCTTATTAATGACCTGTTTGCAATGCTCTACTGCAAGACTTGGTGCCTCTAAGAATCTGTCATCAAGTAATGCGAATTCATTACCGCTTCTACTGTCCATGATTCTTTTCTCATCATCATCCAGCTTAATAGTAGCATATGCCAGCTTCTCAAGCACCTTTCTTAAAGGAAGCAGATATGCTGTTGTTATTATGTTAAATGTGGTATGTATTACTGCTATTCCGAATTCCTGTGCTGTCAGGTTTAAGAATGAAAAGTGTATTACTGCATTTAAAGCATAGAATACTATCATAAATGTAACAGTACCAATTACATTAAAGTACAGATGAATAATAGCAGCTCTCTTACCATTCTTAGTTGCTCCAATACTTGAAAGCAAAGCTGTAACGCAGGTACCTATATTCTGTCCCATAATGATAGGAAGTGCTGTTGCATAGCTTAATATACCTGTTGAGCATAATGCCTGAAGTATACCTACTGATGCTGATGAGCTCTGGATAATAGCTGTAAACAGCATACCTGCAAGCATTCCAAGCACTGGATTAGAAAATGCTGTAAGTATTGATGCAAACTGTGGCACCTCGGCAAGTGGTGCAACTGATGAGCTCATAGCATCCATGCCGTACATAAGAAGTGCAAAGCCTATCATTATCTTTCCTGGATTCTTTAAGCTGTCCTTTTTTAAAAACATCAGAAACACTATGCCAACTGCAGCAAGAACTGGCGAAAATGAGGTTGGCTTTAACAGGCTTATGAATATATTACTACTCTCAATACCTGTAAGACTCAATATCCATGATGTTATAGTTGTACCTATATTAGCACCCATTATTACGCCAACTGCCTGGCTAAGCTTCATAATACCAGAATTCACAAAGCCTACAACCATAACTGTTGTGGCTGAGGATGACTGTATTACTGCTGTTACGCCAGCACCAAGAAGTACCGCCTTCAACGGATTTGATGTAAGCTTTTCCAGTATTTTTTCAAGCTTTCCACCTGAGGCACCGGTTAATCCTTCACCCAACAGGTCCATTCCATACAGGAATATTGCTAATCCGCCTATTAATGATAATACACCAAATATGTCCATATTTCCTCCAAATCTTTGTCTTTTTAATCTGACTTCATTTATTCTTTACATTTTGGAGTGTAATTCACGTATATAAATGTTATATGAACCTTATGTAAATTCTGTGTAAATTCTTATCATTAAATTCCTATCATTAAATTCTTATCATTAAATTCTTGTAGTTTTATATTCTCAATTTATTTCGGTTTATTTATCGTCTGGATGTTCACCTGTTATTGAGAATATAACCCATTCTGATATATTGGTAGCGTGATCGCCTATTCTCTCAAAATACTTTGCAGCCATAAGAAGATCAGATGCCTGTTCACCAACCTCTGCATTCTCGTGTATCATGTTTATAAGCTCCTTCTTTACCTTACCAAAAAGCTCATCTACTATATCATCATGTGCTATAACTTCCTTTGCCTTATCCATATCCTTATTAACAAATGCATCTACACTCTGCACAAGCATATACATAGTTTCCTTAGCCATCTGCTGAATATGATCAAGCTTCTTGATATAAGACTGGTTGGAAAGCTCAAGAGTAATCTCTGAAATATCAGAAGCGTGGTCACCTATTCTCTCCATATCTGTAATCATCTTGAGTGCTGAGGATATAAGTCTTAAATCTCTGGCAACCGGCTGCTGCTGTAAAAGCAGCTTAAGGCACAACTGTTCAATCTCTCTTTCCTGATGGTCTATCTCTTCATCATAATCTATAACAACCTTAGCAAGCTCTGTATCCTGATTCACAAGCGCCTTTACTGTATCTGCTATTGCCTTTTCTATCATTCCACCCATTTCTATAAGCTCATCATTAAGCTGTACTAACTGTCTGTCAAATCTATTTCTCATATTATCCTCCATTCTTGCGCTGTTCTTCGCGCATCTCAAGTTTGTGCGAAGCACAAATCTTGCGTGTGAAAAATCTTATTTTTCACACTATCCTCCATTCTATGCTCGCTTTCCTGCGCATTCCTAAGCTGTTGGCAGGTATACGCAGCCACTAATCACGTATATTTCTGTATACAAAAATACCTTCACTATAATACAGCTATGTACATAGTGAAGGTTAAATGTTCAATATACCGGCAGCCTGCTGCCCGTATAATATGCTGTGTGTAAATAAGCAGACATTCAGTTTCTGTCCCTGAATATTATGTATCTTCTGTTAAGTGCCCTTAACGCATTCCTGAAAGCCTTGGCTCTCTTAGGATACTTAAACATAGCACCAACCTTATTATACAGATAGAACATGTATACAAGGATCTTGTTAAACGAACCTATCCTGTCCTTGGTTGTATGTCCATATCTTGTACCACCAACCTTAGGATGATTCTCCTCCTTGTAATATACAATCAGGTCATCAACAGTCCTTATTGTTTCAGGGAGCAGCGCATATCCAAGACCTACACAGTCACTGCCATGTGCATCACTACCTGCGGTAAGTGGTACTTTGCAGTCGCTTGCAAATCTTCTGGCATGTCTGTTGCTTTTATTACTTTCACAGGCATTATAACCTTCAACGAAATCAAAATGTACCATATGTGCAATCTGCTTTGACTGGTTCCAATACATAGTAGAAGCAAAGCTCATAAAGGGTTCTCCATAAGGATGTGCAGGACCTAGTATTCCATCGCTGCAATGAACTATATAGATAAGCTTATCCAGAGTCAGACCTTTATATCTTAATAACTGATACACCTCATCCGGAGTATCTGATGGAAGTATGACTATAAAGTGTCCGAATTCAAGACTATCATACTCTATACCTCTTAAAACAACGAAATCATCATACTTCTTTCCCGAATTCACATATGCTTCATAACCACCATATGAGTCATGGTCTGTTACAAGCATTCCACCGAAACCCTTACTTCTTAATATTTCAATATAATCTTCTATATTAACCTTTGCATCTACTGAACCCTCAGCCGTATGACAGTGCATATCAAACTTTACATATTTCATATATCTAAACCCATTGCCCTTCTTAATTAGTATTAACTGTTTAATGCCTTATGTATGCTCATTATACTTCCATACTATACTAATAACAAGTGACAAAAATATGAAATATCAGCCAAAACGTCCCGTTATATAATCTTCTGTTTTCTTGTTCTTTGGCATTGAGAATAACTGCTCTGTATTTCCATATTCAATCATTTCTCCTAACAGGAAAAATGCTGTATTATCAGATATTCTTGTTGCCTGCTGCATATTATGAGTAACCATTACAATGGTATACTGATTCTTAAGCTCTATTGCCAGGTCCTCTATTCTTGATGTCGATATAGGATCAAGTGCTGAGGTAGGCTCATCCATAAGAATTACTTCTGGTTCTACCGCAAGTGTTCTGGCAATGCACAATCTCTGCTGCTGTCCACCTGATAAACCAAGTGCTGATTTCTTTAATCTGTCCTTTACCTCATCCCATATAGCAGCCTGCTTTAAGGCTCTCTCAACAATTATATCAAGATCTGCTTTCTTATGTACTCCAAACAGTCTTGGACCATATGCTATATTATCATACACACTCTTAGGAAAAGGGTTAGGCTGCTGGAATACCATTCCAACTCTGTGTCTTAATGTTATATCATCCATATCTGTGAATATGTTCTTTCCATCAAGACGTACCTCTCCATCTATAGTCACATTATCAACAAGATCATTCATTCTGTTAAGTGTCTTTAAAAATGTTGACTTACCACATCCAGAAGGTCCTATAAAGGCAGTTATCTGATTCTTCTTAATATTCATATTAATGTCTTTTAAAGCATGGAAATCTCCATAGTGAAGATTAAGGTGACTAATCTCAAACTTATTATCATCGCTGCCGGCTGCTGTAAATATTCCCGAACTATTAACTGTATTATCCATATATATTCCTCATTTCTATATTAAAAATTATGTATATATCGTATATATTCTTCCAGGCCTTCAAAATATATTGCATCTGCTTTATGCCTTCTCTCCGGCATTCTTCTTATTAATCTTATTGCTTAATATATTGGCACCAATACTGAACGCAAGAACAAGTATAAGAAGAACTGCTGATGCAAGATTCGCAAGCTTCTGATCCTGTCCGTTTACCTGCAGATCCCATATCTGTAAGGAAAGGGTTTCTGCTGAACGGAAAGGATTAAGAGGACACGTAGAAGATGAAAGATCCCAGTTAGACCATCTTATATTCGTGCCTGAGCCTGTTGTATACAGAAGTACTGCAGCCTCACCAAAGCCACGTCCTGCTGCAAGAATAACACCTGTCATAATTCTTGGAAGGCAGGCTGGCAATAATACATGGAATATAGCCTGCCAGCGCGTTGAGCCTAGTCCCATACTAGCTTCAAAGTAACCCTTTGGAAGCCCCTTAATAGCATCCTCTGTTGTAGTTGTTATAAGTGGCAGTGTTATTATTGATACTGATAGTGCTCCTGCCATAAGACTCTTATCCATACCCATAATCACCAGGAATATAAGGTATCCAAAAAGTCCTACTACGATTGATGGAAGAGAGGAAAGAGTTTCTATACATATTCTTATAAACTTTGTAACAGCTCCTCCCTTAGCGTACATAGCAAGATATATTCCTGCAAAGGTTCCGATTGGAACTGTTATAAGCAGTGACAAAAATACAAGATACAATGTATTAAACAACTGGTTTCCTATGCTTCCTCTTCTTGCAAATCTGAACATAGATATATCTGCACCGATAAAGCCTTTAATAATTACATATCCAGCAAATGCAGCTAAAAGAACAAAAAAGAATACTGCTATGGCGTAGAATATGACTGTCATTATGCTGTTTTGTGCCTTTGCACGTTTAATTCTATTCATAAATATATGCTCCTTTAATCCTGCTTTGCCGATGTTAACACACACTTTTTAGAGGCTGCCTTAGCTCCTGCATCCTCTGGTTTCTTTCTTGATAATATATGTATAAGGAATATGAATAATAATGATATGAGGAACAGAAGTAAAGCAAGTGTCCACAACGCAGTCTTTGTTTCTCCACCTTCCATAGCATTACCCATCTGGGCTGTTATTTCTGTTGTAAGTGACTTAGTTGTAGAGAATATGCTTTCAGGAAGTGCTGTTGTCTGTCCTATAACCATAGCTACTGCAAGCGCCTCACCAAAGGCTCTGGCAAGACCAAGTATTATTCCTGAGAATATGCCTGAGGCTGAAGCTGGTAGTACAATCTTGTATATGGTCTGCCAGCGTGTTGAGCCCATACCATAGGCTCCCATCCTGTAATCCTTGGGAACTGCCCTTATTGCATCTGCTGCAACGCTTGTTATCGTAGGAAATATCATTATTGCAAGCACAAGTCCTGCTGCAAGTATCGAATGTCCTACCTGCCTATGAAATATATCCCTTATAAAAGGTACTAAAACTGTAAGTCCTACCCATCCATATACAACAGATGGAATTCCTGCAAATATCTGTATTACAGGACGATAGAATTTCTCACCGAACTTAGGAGCAATTTCTGTCATAAATATAGCTGAGCCAAGTGCAAATGGTGTTGCTATAAGCAATGCAAGTCCACATGTACTAAGTGAACCAACTATAAATATCAGCGTACCTACACTTCCGCCACCTTCCATATTATCAACCGGTGCCCAGTCTGATGAAAAAAGAAATTCTCCTATTGAATGATGGAACTTTAAAAACGTTCCAGAGCCCTTGTATACAAGGAATCCACCTATTCCCAATGTAATAACTATAACGAACAAGCCACACATTGTAACTATACTCCGCCACAGATATTCCCTGGTAAACATACCTCTCTTACTGTTCATACATTCTCCATTCTAATGTCTGCTATATCACGATTATAGGCAGGCACCACTGATATTATCGTGCCCGCCTTTTTATAATCTCTTATGCAGCATCATTGCTAACTACATTACTATCTGCATTGCTAACTGCATTGCTAACTGCATTGCTAACTGCATTACTATCTGGTCATCAACATATATATTTTACAAGTTAGTTAATATTTATAATTAGTATTTATATTTAGTGTTCCTTAACTGTCATCTTAGAAGATACGCCATATCCTAAGGCTTCCATCTTCTTACCGTATTCATCTGACATAATGTAATCAAGGAACTTCTGAGATACTTCATCAGCATTGCCCTTTGTATACATATGCTCATATGTCCATACAGGATACTTTCCAGCGTATGTATTCTCAAGTGTTGGCTCTACACCGTCAATTGATACTGTATCAACACCAGGATTGCTTACAAGATATGATAATGCTACATATCCGATTGCGCCCTTTGTTGTCTTTACATTCTGTAAAAGAACACCTGAATCATCTGTTTCCATAGACTTATTAGATGCTTCGCTTGCACCATCAAGTGCATACTTCTTAAATGTTGCTCTTGTACCTGAAGATTCTGGACGTGTAATAAGTACGATTGCTTCATCAGCACCACCAACTTCCTTCCAGTTAGTAATCTTACCTGTGAAGATATCAGTAAGCTGTGCCTTTGTAAGATTCTTAACACCGCCTGCTGTTACATCCTTGTTTACGATAGGTGCCATAGTTACAACACATACCTTATGGTCTACAAGTGCTGAAGCCTTTGTTGCATCAAGCTTTTCTGCTGCTTCTACATCTGAGTTACCAATATTAACTGTTCCTTCTGAAACCTGCTTAAGACCTTCACCAGATCCACCTGCATCAATTGTGATATTTACATCTGGATATTTTTCATTAAAAAGATCTGCTGCATCATCTACAAGTGGCTTAAGTGCTGAAGAACCTGCTGCTGTTATACTTCCGCTAAGCTTTTCTGCCTTTGCGCTGTCATTTCCATTATCTGAACTGCTGCTTCCACAGCCTGCTAATGCTCCTACCATACATACTGTACTAAGTGCAATAGCTACACTCTTTTTCCAATTAAACTTTCTCATAATCATCCTCACTTTTCCTACTGACTGCTTATGTCTGATTTTTTCAATTTCTAATCCGTATCTGCTTTCTGATATCTGATATCTAATATCTAATCAGCTTTACAGTCTGTTTTTCAAACTATTGTTTTGTTTTTATCAACTGATTACAAGACTTAAGCCATAACAGGTGTTACGTACCATCCGTTATCAACTTTACCTGTACCTCATTGACAGTTAACAGAATAACAACGGTATGTAAAATGTAATACCGTATGTATAAGAAATCTGTGTAAAGTGTTCGTAAATTGAAATAAGGAATAAAAAAATATCGCCAGCCATGACCTGACTGACGATACTGAAATTTTATTATTTACCTTTTAACTTAATTTATTTCATTTTAACTTAGCCAATGTTAAAATGCAAGTTTTTAAGTTATTTTAATCATTTCACATAATCATTGCACATAATTATTGCAATGCTGCCTTTCTTCTTAATACTCTGTATTCAATAAACTTTTCTAATATAAACAGGCAGCCTATAATCAAAGGCATAAAGACACTTATATCTATCAGGCTTCCACCTTGATTATCCGGATCTATTACTCTTATAAATATAGCTGCCATCTGCCCTGTTATAACGAAGGGGGCTACTATACGTGCTGTTAATATAACCTTTACACGCCTTAACACTGATATATCTACTGGTATGTACCTGTATTTTTCAAATATATTAACGCTCCTTCCGTTTTCTCTCACATATGACACATATGCAGTAACGCCCTGATATACAACAAATATAAATACTGTCAACGTAATCATAATCCTCCTATCGTCTGATGAGTAATCATACTTAAAACCAAACATAGCTGACATAAATACACTAAAAATCAAGCCAAGATAAATAGCTATATATGTCCCTTTTGTTTCTTTTACCATACGTTTTTTCCAGTTTTCCCGTTCTGCTTTTAGCAGCATTTTTATGCCTGTGTCCATATACTCCCTCTTTTCTGCGCTTATTTTCTATATACATGATGTCGGGGTCAAAAGCCCCCGACTTTGATACCTACGGATTGTTCCGTGCTACGCACTCCCACAATCCACCCACCTATGAGCGAGCTCATGTGGGTTTAGACCTTTTGACCCTGGTATCATATACATTCCCTAAGTGAATATCTCCCATCTTCTACATCCATAATATAATCAGCTATCTTGGAAATGTCTTCATCAAGATGTGTCGCCATAAGAATAGTCATATCATATTCAGCTACAAATTCCTGTAATATCTTAAGAAAATCATCCCTGAATACAGGGTCAAGATTGGCAGTCGGCTCATCCAGTAATAACACCTGTGGTCTGTATGCTGCTGCAAAAGCAAGCTGATACTTAAGCATTTCTCCTGTTGACAGCTTTCCTAAGCTGCTGCCTGAATTAATATTCAGATTTTTAAGTATTTTACGATATTCATCGCTGTTCCAGTTTTTATAAAATGGTGCATACAGCCTTTCATTTTCATATGCATCCTCTTCCATAAAAAATGTTCTCTCCTGCGAAACAACGCCTGTTATATTTTTTATCTGTGTTCTGTTCTTTACCACATCAATGCCATCTATGTAAATATTCCCCTGCATTTTATCATACATTCCAAGAAGCATACGAAGCATTGTTGATTTTCCGGCTCCGTTATCTCCCTGTATGCCCACGATATAGCCTTTAGGAATATTTATAATTGCCGGTTTTATAGAAAACTTTCCTAACTTTAACGCAGCATTTTCAATTCTTATTATATTTTCTTCCATTACTTTTCCCCCAGCACACGAACCATATCAATCACATCATCCAAGGTCATGCCCGCATTGAAACATTCCTTTAAAATATCTGACATACGGCTTTCTATATTCATCATCTGTTTTTCTCTTAAATGGTCATTTTTCTGCTCGCATACATAAAATCCCCTTCCGGGAACAGACTCAATAACGCCTTCCTTTTCCAGCTCCTCATATGCACGCTTTGTTGTAATAACACTTACAGTAAGCTCTTTTGCAAGAACTCTTATGGACGGCATGCCTTCCCCCGCCTTAAGCTCACCATTTATCACCGCATCCCTTATCTGATTGACAATCTGTTCATATATTGGCATATTTACTGTATTTAAAATAACTATTTTCATACATAACCCCTATTATATTTTTTTAATATATTCGTAATCTGCCATACTGCTAAACATTTTATCCTGATACTTTATCCTGCATACCAGAATAAGAATCACAGAACTTACCAAAACCAATAAGACAATAATTACATTAACGCTCTCTGTACCTGCTGTCTTATCTGTCTGTACAGCCATCATAAACGATACTACCATTGCTAATTTTATTCCAAATGTTAACCAGAAACTGCACACACTTCTTTTAACTATATATAGTGAAAATACATTACTATACAACAAACTTGCTGATAATATAACTTCACTTAAACACACTATAAGCGCTGACGTATTTCCTCTCATATATTCGATACATCCAAAGGGTAATACAAAAATGATAATCAACCATACATATACAGCAAAAAACTTATACCTCTGTGCTTTCCTTATAAGTTCTTTTCTCTGCTCTTTGGTATACGGTGCAATATACATATAATCAGGAAGCACAAATACATTTAATCCTGATGTGACAATCTCTGGATTGCAGGTTACAAGCAAAAATAAATTTAATGTATATATATACACGTAACCACTGACCATAAAAAAAGACCAGCACACAACTGCTATTAACGAACTAATAAGTGAAATATAACTATTCCTTAAAATATTTCTCTGCAATAGCTTCGGCATTTTTCTCCCCTCCTTTTACAAAATAATACATAAACTCCCTGATATCAGGTATATGTTTTTCCAATCCATCGTCTATTCTGTACCACTTCGAATTAACTACCATGGCACTTGTGCTGTAAGTGTTCTTTTCCTTATATACAACCGCTTCATCAGGTATAAGGTTACACTTATAATCCTCTCCAGTAACAATCCTGAAACGCTCACACATTTTATAGCTTTCTGTATAAAATAACATTCTCCCCTTCTGCATATACGCAATATAGTCAGCAATCCTGTCAAGCTCTTCCGTTATATGTGTCGCTATAAGTATGCTTTTTTCCCCATCTGCTACAAGCTTTGTACATAGCTTAAGGAACTTTTCCCTAAAATGCTTATCAAGCCCGGCAGTCGGTTCGTCAAATAAAAACAGCTTAGCATTATGTGATAATGCAAATGCTAACTGTGTCCTTGTTTTCATTCCCTTAGAAAGCTTCTTATATTTCTGTTTTTTATCAAGTCCGAATTCTTCAATATAATTAAGATACAATTCCATATTGAAGCTATGATATAACTGTCCATAGAACTTTCCTATCTGCCATAATCTCATATTTCCGTCAAAAAAACCGTCATCAGCAAATACTATCCCCAGCCTTTCCTTGGCTGCCGCCTCATTAAGCCTCATATCACAGCCGTCTATAACTATACTTCCGGATGAACTGTAAAGTCCCATAAGTGTACGCATAAGTGTTGTTTTGCCTGCTCCGTTTTCGCCAATCAACCCACAAATATGTCCCTTTGGAATGTGGAATGTCATATTATCAAGAATGTATGAATTGCTGTCGGGATTTATTTTATTAAGATTACTGACTTCTAACATGTATCGTTCCCCCTGTCTTTCAACTTATTTTTATAAAAACGATATTATAAAATAGAAAAAGCGTGTATATACTGTATATATTAATATATACAGTATATACACACTTTTGTCAAGAGCTTATTGTCTAATTAAAAATCTTATTAAAAATCTCCTGGCTTTACGTTAGCTGGAAGTAACGAGCCATATTCTTCACCAGCCTTTGACTTATTAAAGTCTTCTTTTATCTTCTTCTGCAATTCAGGAGATTCTATTACTCTTAATGCTGCCTGTGCAAGGATACCTGCTGCTCTATGCATACCCTTATGTGCTATGCTGCTTTTTCCCTGTGCAACTACTGACCAGCCATGCATAACGCTGTCCTTTGCCATAGTTGTTACTGTTATGGAGCCCATAGGAGCTATCCAGCTTACATCTGCAACATCAGTACTTCCTATTTGAATACTTTTCTTTCCTTTTTCATATGAAGCATCTATATTATCTTTTAAATCATATTCCTTAGAATTAAACTGGCTTGCATATTTATATTCCTCATCTGTGTATTCCACTAAAGGACTATCTATTATGCTGTCCTCCATAATCATATCCATTGCCGGAACTGAAAGAAAATCTGCATATGCGCTGACAACTCTTATATCGACCTTCGTTCCTGTCATAAGTGCTGCCCCTCTTGCCACGTCCGATACTCTTTCTATAAGCTGCTTAACATACGATGCCTTTGGGGCACGTAATGCATATAAAAGTGTTGCCTTATGTGGAACTATATTCGGTGCACTTCCACCTGCATTAAGATATGCATAATGCATTCGGCTGTCCGTTTTAACATGCTCTCTTAAATAATTAACTCCCACATTCATAAGCTCGCAGGCATCAAGAGCACTCCTTCCATCCTCAGGACAAGCTGCTGCGTGTGAACTTTTTCCTGTAAAGTCATATATAACCCTGACATTGGCAAGTGTTTTATTCATAATTCCGGTTTCAAACATTGGATGCCATGCATAAGCAAAATCAACATCATCAAAACAACCTTCTCTTACCATAAATGCTTTTCCTGCACCACTCTCCTCAGCAGGACAGCCATAATAACGTATAGTAGCCTTTATGTTGTTCTCTTCAATATATTGCTTTAGAACACAGGCAGCCTCCATAGCACCTGTTCCTAAGAGATTATGTCCACAGCCATGTCCTGCTTTGCCCTCTTCTATGGCATTCTCATATGGGCAGTCTGCATACTGGCTTAGTCCAGGAAGTGCATCGAATTCTCCTAAAAATGCAATAACTGGCTTTCCTTTTCCTGCTTCTGCAACAAATGCTGTCTTAATTCCAGCTATTTCCTCAGTTAACCTAAAGCCTCTTTCCTTAAGAAACTCTATCTGTATTCTTGAGGACTGGAATTCCTGATATCTCGTTTCAGGATGCTCCCAGATTGCATCACTTACTTCCTCAAACTCCTTAGTATGAGCTTTAAGAATTTCATTTAATCTTTCATTCATATTAATTCCTCATTTCTATGCTTTTTTAAGTAAATTGTATCAACTATTAATACGCTTACCCCTATTATACATAAAAAAAACAAAGTATGCCTGTATCACTACAATACAAAGCGCCTTTGCTTTACTGCTGTAAAAAATATATACTTAAAGTATTATATGATGTCGTGGTCAATAGCTCTCGACTTTGATACCTACTGATTGTTCCCTGCTCAAGAAATAATTGCTTACGCATTTACACATCTGCTGGATTCACATGCACCATTATATGCTTTACCTTAGGAAAGCTCTTCTCTATGTCATCGTGCACTGTTTCAGCTATTGTGTGTGCCTTGCTTAGTGTATAGGAGCCATCTGTTTCTATCTCTAAATCCACATATATCTTATTACCGAATATACGTGTCTGGAGCATATCAATTGCTAATACATCCTCATGCTTCATAACACACTCACGTATCTGGTTCACAGTATCATCATCGCAGGCGTGATCCACCATCTTGTCTATGGCATCCTTGAATATGTCATAGGCTGCCTTTATTATAAATACGAATATTATCAGACTGGCGATTGAATCCATAATAGGAAAACCTAATCTTGCACCGGCAATACCTATAAGTGCTCCTATTGATGAAAAGGCATCTGAACGGTGATGCCATGCGTCTGCCATAAGCGCACTTGAGTCTATCCTTTTAGCATTATATCTTGTATACCAGTACATAGCTTCCTTACTTACTATTGATATAATAGCTGCAACAAGTGCAAGAATGCCTGGAACTACTATGTTGTTATAATCTCCACTGGTTATATTTTTAAGTGCAGCAGCTCCTATTCCAAAGCCTGTTATAAACAGCACCATAGAAAGTACTATCGCAGCAACGCACTCTAATCTTTCATGTCCATAAGGATGCTCCTTATCTGCTTTCTTTGAAGCAAGTTTTATTCCAATAATAACGACAAATGTACTAAAAACATCAGATGCCGAGTGTATGGCATCACTTATCATCGCATTTGAATGTGCTATAAAACCTGCTATAAGCTTCATAACTGACAGTAGTATATTACCAATAATTGTTACGAAGGATACCCTATTAGCTACTCTCTGAAATTCATCCTCCGATACAATTCCATTCTGTACCACAGCTTTAGCCCTGATACTTTCTGAAACATTTTCTTTCTTTTCCATAATAATCTCCATTTCTACGCGTGCCTTCTGCGCATGTCTTCTGCGCATATATGCTGTATATATCTATGTATGTAACCCTGTAACACTAAGATATGTGGGAGTTGTATGCGAAATGCATATAATAATAAAGATATAAAAACACCCACGAATCAGTATTAGCAACTACTGTCCCGTGGATAGAAAAGATTCCACTGTCACGCGTGTGACCCGACTCCAGGATTATATAATAAGCTTCATTAATAATCGTTATATACGATAATCCCGGTCTGCTCAGTTTGTACTGTAGATTTATATGCAGTGCAAAGAGTTTATTATTGTATATCACGCGTATATATTGTTTGTCAAGTATAACATTATTTATTGTAATCTAACATTTGTTTGATTACATTTATCACCCATTTATCAATCTATTTATCAACAAACTTCACTTGAATAAAATATTAATTAACCGGCAATTATAATTCTTATCGGCAAAATATCCCGCATATTCATGACATGAAAAGTTGAGATATTTTGCCGGTAATTGTACATAGTATTTTTTTATAGTTGTATTAGTTTTGATTTATAATTTCAAGTAATTCATTTGGAGTAACAATAAAAGGTTTTTGCGGAAAATGTTTCATGTTTCCAGTAACCAACATAGAGTCTTCCTCTCTTTTTGCCATACATACTTCATAGAATACTAAATCCTTGGGATCAGGCAAATTTTCATTTGTATCTATTCTATCAACATATACCCCATATTTTTTAAAGTAATTCATGGTTGCCTGTATCGCAAACTCTGGAAAATGAAACTTTTTTCTATGAAGAACATCTTCATATTCTGCAAGAATTTCGTCATTAAATATAGGTGTAAACTTATCATCATACAAAGCTTTAATTAGTTGAACTGTTGATGCATTTTCATACCTTGATAATAATGCTGATACAATAATATTGGTATCAACTACAACAAAATATTGCATTAAAGCACCTACTTTCCAGAACGTGATAATGCAATTTCTGCATTAATATCTTCAAGTGTCATATCAGAAATACCATTCGCATCCGCAATTTTACGCATTTCATAGAAAGCTGCTTTTGCCTCTGCTCTTGTATTATCAACAGGTGCAGATATTTCAAATGGTATTTTTCTTTCACGAACTACGGCTTTAGCAAAAACATTAAATGCTGTTGTTGCATTCATTCCGAACTCTGAACATAAATTATCAAATTGCTTTTTTAACTTTTCATCCATTCTAATACTAAAAGTAGCCTGTGCCATATTATCCTCCTTACTATATGTTAGTTATTATATAATTTATATTAATTATTATATCATATTTAATAAAATATACAATATATAAAATAATTCTATATTTCAATCTATTATTATGATAATAATAAAACAAAAGAAGCAGGTATTAAAATACTACCCACTTCTCTTGATTTATCTTATTCTTAAATTCCGTTAATTACTTTATAAGGCTTTCCTTAATCTTAACAACTGCCTTATGAATGTTAACTGGTTCATCCATTGTGCAGTTAGGACGATGAATATCATTAGTAAAGTATACTGTGAATTCACCTGGATGTAATGTTATGAACTGCTCATTCTCTACATCTGCATAGAATATATTATCCTTACCTGCTGGTTCTTCACCTGTTACGCCTGGAAGAAGTGGTGCATAGCCCTGTACTTCCTTTCCTGTGAAAAGATACTGGATATCAATATAATTCCTATGGCTCTCCGCTCTCTTATTCTCTACTGGAGCTGTTGTCTGATCCTGGATAAGTACAAAGATGTTATCTCCATCAAGCTCGTATCTTCCTACTGGAAGCTCTGCTGTTTCTGGCTTAGCAAGAAAGTCAAGTGCTGTCTTTATTGCTGCTGGATACTGATAATTTCCTTCTTTGGCATTAAGTGATGCGTAAATCATTGTAAAATCTCCCTTCATATTGGATTTAATAATATTTTCTACATTATAGCACAAAAAAGGAGTTAATGTATGAATTTTATACATTAACTCCTTAAAATAACTCATTAATATAGACTTTTAAATTAAAGCTTAAAATATTATTTCATTCATCAGGATGGACTATTAATGGCAATGCTTATAATTATTCCTGAATAGCCTTAAATGCTTCATCAAGATCCTCAATGATATCGTCAATATTCTCTGTACCGATTGAGAGTCTGATTGTATTAGGCTTGATTCCCTGGTCAAGAAGCTCTGCTTCGTTGCACTCTGAATGTGTTGTGCTTGCTGGATGTATAGCAAGTGACTTAACATCAGCTACATTGGCAAGAAGTGAGAATAATTCAAGATTATCAATGAACTTCTGTGCTTCTGCTGCTCCGCCCTTGATTTCAAATGTGAAGATAGAACCACCACCATTAGGGAAGTACTTCTTGTAAAGCTCCTGCTGCTCAGCATTAGTTGAGATAGATGGATGGTTAACCTTTTCTACTAATGGCTGGTCTTTTAAGTACTGAACTACTTTCAATGCATTCTCAACGTGTCTTTCTACACGAAGTGATAATGTTTCAAGTCCCTGAAGGAAGATGAAAGAATGTACAGGTGAAATAGTTGCACCTGTATCACGAAGCAGGATTGCTCTGATATATGTAACAAATGCTGCTGGAGCTGTATCCTTAGCAAAGCTGACACCATGATATGATACATTTGGCTCTACTAACCATGGGAACTTATCCGCTGCTGCAACCCAGTCAAACTTACCACTATCCACGATTACACCACCAAGTGTTGTACCATGTCCGCCTATGAACTTAGTTGCTGAATGAACTACTATATCAGCACCATATTCGATAGGTCTTACAAGATAAGGTGTTGCAAATGTATTATCAACAACAAGTGGAATATTGTGTGCATGCGCAATCTTGGCTATTCTTTCGATATCAACTACCTCTGAGTTAGGATTACCAAGTGTTTCAATCTGTACTGCCTTTGTATTAGGTCTGATTGCTGCTTCAATAGCATCATAATCAAATGGATCTACGAATGTAGCTTCAATTCCATAATCTGGAAGTGTATGTGCCAAAAGATTGTATGTTCCACCATAAATATTCTTAGCTGCTACAATGTGATCACCTGCGTGTGCAAGTGCCTGGAAAGCATATGCAAGTGCTGCTGCTCCTGAACCAACTGCAAGTGCTGCCACACCACCCTCAAGTGCTGCGATTCTCTTTTCAAATACGTCCTCTGTCGGATTAGTAAGACGTCCATAGATGTTACCTGCATCCTTAAGGCCGAATCTATCTGCTGCATGCTGGCTGTTATGGAATACATATGATGATGTAAGGTAGATTGGAACTGCTCTTGCATCTGTAACTGGATCAGGCTGTTCCTGTCCTACGTGTAACTGTAATGTTTCAAACTTAAGCTTTCTGTCTTCGTAATGTTTCTTTGCCATAGTAATATCCTCCATATAATAAATATTAGTTGTCAGTTATTATTTACATA
Organism: uncultured Lachnospira sp.; assembly: GCA_934358235.1. Lineage (GTDB taxonomy): Bacteria > Bacillota > Clostridia > Lachnospirales > Lachnospiraceae > Lachnospira. The sequence continues at coordinate 2,850 of CAKRKK010000006.1, read as the reverse complement.
CCATTGTGATATGTTATTTCGTCGTTGACATTATAATACACACTTTAACCTAGTAGGTCAATAGTAAATATTATTCCTAATATTTATTATACGTTATAGTTTTTAACTATAATACTATCTGACACAGCCAATCAGCTCATTAACATCGGCAATTCCATTACGCGCACAGTAATCTCTTATTCCTTCTTCAACCTTTATAGTAGTCATAGGATCATTAAAGTTAGCTGTACCAACTGAAACCATAGTTGCACCAGCCATAAGGAATTCGAGTGCATCCTCTGCGCTGGCGATTCCACCCATACCTATGATTGGAAGCTTTACTGCATTAGCTGTCTGATATACCATTCTTACTGCAACCGGCTTGATAGCTGGACCTGAAAGTCCTCCTGTCTTGTTTGCTACCGCAAAGGTTCTTCTGTTAATATCTATCTTCATGCCTGTTATAGTATTAATAAGTGACACAGCATCAGCACCACCAGCTTCTACTGCCTTTGCCATTTCTGTAATGTCTGTAACGTTAGGACTTAATTTCATAATAACCGGCTGCTTTGCAACCTTCTTTACTGCCTTTGTTATACGCTCTGCCATAGCAGGAACCTGTCCAAAGGCTATACCGCCCTCCTTTACATTAGGGCAGGATATATTGATTTCTAACATATCTACCGGCTGTTCACCTAACTTTTCAACAGCATCGACATAATCCTCTTCTGTTTTTCCACAAACATTTACAATTATACGTGTATCATACTGCTTAAGAAATGGTATATCTCTTTTAACAAAGGTATCAAGCCCCGGATTCTGAAGTCCGATAGCATTTATCATGCCGCCATATGTTTCTGCAATTCTTGGTGTAGGATTACCTGGCCATGGCACATTGGCTACGCCCTTGGTTGTAACAGCTCCAAGCCTGTTTAAATCCACATATTCACAATATTCCATACCCGAGCCAAATGTTCCTGAGGCTACTGTTACAGGATTGTTGAATTCTACGCCTGCAATATTCACCTTCATATTAACATCAGCAGGGTTAAGCTGATTAACTTTAGCCGCCATTATAATTCTACCTCCTTAACATTAAATACTGGTCCTTCTTTACATACTCTCTTATTATTAACCTGTGAATGCTCATCCTTTTCTGTTGACTTGCATACACACGCAAGGCACGCACCTATTCCACACGCCATCTTTTCTTCAAGTGATACATAGCAAGGGATGTTATTGCTTAAAGCATACTCTTTAATAGCACGAAGCATAGGTGTTGGACCACATGCAAATATTACATCTCCGGTAATATTATTCTGTCTTACCGCATCAAGAACATTACCCTTAGTTCCTACACTTCCATCCTCTGTTGCAACTGTTACGTGTGAATATTCATCAAACTCCGACTTTAAGAAAAGCTGTCCATCCCTGTAACCCAATACAGCCTCTGTATCACATTCAAGCTGCTTTGCAAGCTCAAGCATTGGTGGAATACCTATTCCACCACCAAATAAAATTGCCTTCTTAACTGGTCTGTATTCTTTCTTAAATGTGCATACTCCATCCTTACATTCGTGTACACTGACATTCTCTGCCTCTTCAAATATTGCTTTTATATCATATCCATTACCAAGTGGTCCCTGAATATCAAGGGTCTGGCCTTTACTCATCTGTGAGAACTCCTTTGTTCCCTTTCCTGCTATACGATATACTATTCTTAGCTTATCATCATCTATTCTGCATATACTTATTGGTCTTGGCAGAAGTCTTGAACCATCGTTTGAATATACTGATATAAACTGTCCTGGTCTTGCTTCCTTTGCTATTTTCTTTGTTTTAAGCCACATTTCATATACACCGTCTGCGAGACAGGCTGTACTGATTATGGCAGCATTTTCTCTGTATGACATATTAATCCTCATTTCTGCGCACGCTTTTCGTATATTGGTTGTGTGCCGGGTGCGCGCAGGCACTTATCAATATCCATGCTTTTATCAGCAATCGCAATATACCACATTTCCATTACATATTGTGTACTTTATTTTACCATAAAGCTCCTGACCTATAAAAGGTGTATTGGAGGCTTTAGATGCAAAGCTTTCTCCTACAAGCCACTTTTCATCAGGTGCATAGATAACTATATCTGCTGCTGTGCCTTCCTTGATATATCCTTTATCCATCTTATAGAGCTTTGCAGGGTTGATTGTCATTTTAGAAAGAAGCTCCTTCATCGTGAGCCTTCCTGTTTTTACAAGCTTAGTTACACCTAGTGCCAGGGATGTTTCAAGACCTGTCATTCCACTAGGTGCTGCCTTAAACTCCTTATCCTTTTCCTCACGGCTGTGTGGTGCATGGTCTGTTGCTATTATGTCTATCGTTCCATCGGCTAACGCAGCTATTATAGCCTGTCTGTCCTTTTCTGTCCTTATAGGTGGATTCACCCTTGCAAGTGTTCCCTTTTCAAGCACTATGTCCTCTGTTAATGAAAAATGCTGAGGTGTGGCCTCTGCATGTACATCTGCACCTAACCTCTTAGCTGTACGCACAAGTTCAACCGATACTTCAGAGCTTATATGCTGTATACATATAGTAGCGCCTGTTTCAAGTGCAAGCATGCAATCTCTGGCAACCATAATATACTCCGAAAGTGCCGGTGCACCTCCTAAGCCTAACTTGTCAGATACCACTCCCTTGTTAATTCCCTGCTGTTCTATAAATGCTGGATTCTCCTCATGAAAGCTGAGTGGCATATCAAGCTTCTTCGCCTCTTCCATAGCCTTCTTTACTAACAGCTCATCCTTAAGTGGTATTCCATCATCTGTGAATACATATGCTCCTGCCTCTTTAAGACTCTTAAAGTCTGTGAGC
>CAKRKK010000005.1 GCA_934358235.1 uncultured Lachnospira sp. | reverse complement strand
TCTCACTTTTTATTAATAGCTGTCTTACTTCATCCTCTGTCATCTGATTAGCACATTCAATTGCTGTCTGGTTTAGAATATTTTGCATTACCACCCTGTCGTGCATATAACCACTAACACTTATAAGTGCAACTATTATCAATGTAAATACTGGTATTATTACCGCATTTTCTATTGTATGCATATTTCCTCCTGACTGCTGCCATATAATGCTTTTAATGCCAGCCAAGTCTTAAGTAATTAATAAAGTAAACAGGCAGGATAAGAAAAGATATGGAACATAGGGTATTGTTTTTTTTATATCCAGCTTCTTTAAAAGCATAAGCAGCACACCTGCGGCTGCAAGCACTACAAATGATATAAACACCGCCATAACTGCTTCATACACATCTGTAAGCATACATACATATCCAATTATTATCCCATCTGCTTCACCAATTAAGGAAGTAAATACTGATATAAAAACGAAAAGAGCTGCCACTATAACAGAAATTGTTATTCTTATGCCATCCGTCCTTAGTCCGCATAAAAAATAATCACCCGCATACATTACCGGTATGGCAGCTCCCATAAACACAAGCCATATAACCGGAACATTTCTGTATTTAATATCTCTATAGGAAAGTATAATAAGACATATAATAAGATATGTTATTTTAAACATATGTACCTCCTGCAATTTATAAGCTGTTTTTACTTATTAACCAGCCTGTCCGCCACATTTTATGCATGCTCTTCTATTGCTGACACTTGATTTTCTTACTTTCTGAATATCACGTTTAAGCTCTGTGCATTCGTTATTATTATGATAGCGCGTGCCATACTCTGTGTAATAAATATAATCCCCTTCCCCGGCATCACTGCTTACATCTGATGTATCTGATGTATCCGTCTTACATTGCTGACAGGGATAATACATGGCTCCAGAGCTGTTTCTTAGCTTAGCTATTTCGCTGCCTTCGCAGCTTTTAATGTATCTTAGCAGATGCGTGCATTCCTTATCTGTGTGATACACCTCTCCACTTGCTGTAATATATACATATTCAGCTTCTTCTGTCTGTGTTTTAGCATATCCATCCTTATCCTCACCCAGCCATGCATTTATCCGCTTTCTGTCTGCTATTTTAATCTTTGACTGACCAAATATATCGAAGGGATTTTTTATGTAATAGGAAACCTTTATATCTATAACCGAATTGCCCTGTAACACTTTTGTGCTTATAAATATAAAGCCCGCAGCTCCATTTGCAATATTATTTTGCTCTGCATATCCATCGCCAAGCTCCTTTAAAAACATTCTTCGTATAGTTTCCACAGCCATACCCTTTTTAATTGTTCCACTACTGCTGTCTATAGTGCTGCCATCAGCAATTCCACTCTCCTGTGCTTTCTTTGCTGCATATTCTCCAAGGTTCTCATAAGCATAGGCATAGCCCGCGCTCTTCCTAAGTGTTATATACAGCGCATCATTAACGTGTGCACGTATTGCCATAACCTGTATAAAATACATTACCGCCATAACTGCATATATAAATACAGGTATAACAATTGCTGCTTCTACTGTGACAGACGCGTCTATACAGGCTTTTTTCTTAATTAGCTGCTGTTTAACTGCCTTTTTATAGGAATTTGCTTTATTATTGTTGTGTTTACGTTTTTTTGGCGTTATAAACATCATACTTATAAATGTATAAGATTAAGTCTTATCTTTCTCCTTCCCTATGTATTTTAATCTCAGGTAATTGCTAAACCTGCCAATATAAGCAGCTTCTTGCATAAAAAGGCAGTATTCTTCTAAGCATACGAATATACAAGCTTCTGTCTGTAAATCTGTTTATTTCTCACATATGTAAATGCTGCTTCCCCTTCTGCTTTATATATATAATCCTTCATTCTAAAACCACTATGTCCAAGCGATATCATCATAAGCTCCATAACCGACATAATACGTGCATTCTTATTCGTTCTATTCTGTATAAGAAGCAGAAGTCTCATACATTCTTTATAATCAACTCTATTCAGCCCATCCGGTTTATTCTCTTTATCAGCCGTATTATCCTCCCACTTACTAAACGTATCCTGTATAGATGAATTACCAGACTTCTTATTGCTTATACTCATAATTCCATCAATATCCGTTTTCCAGTTACCAGCATTTTTGACTATATCAATGCTGCCGCCCTTATATATCTGTCTTAATTCCACTATGGACTCAGCATATGCCCATATTGACATAATAAGATACTGAACAGCCTTTATAAGCAGCATATTTCCAGTATATCCAAGCATATTAAGAGCTAATGTAAAGCACTCCTGTTTTTTAACACTATCTGTTATCAGATACGAAAGATTAACAGCCTCTCTTGCAATCGAAAGCTTTGTCAATACTGCTTTAAGATTATCCCTGTCGGACTTCTCTCCACATAGAATATATTCAATCTCATAATCTAACTGCTTTTGTATTCCAGTCTCCGGTATTCTTACCTGACTATCCTCCACCTTTCCATCAATATAATCTATATAGCTTGTACATCTGGATAATATATATTCATTGACTAATGCTGACCTTACTGCCATATTAGATATGTCACTATCCACAGCATTACCTGATACCGTATCAACTGCCAGCCCATCATAATCTATCACCTTATCCGATATATCACCTTGTATCACAAGACCAGCAATTCCTTCCTTTAACAGACTATATAGCTGTTTTAATGCACCTGTACTATTATCATTATTATTATCTTCATTAATATATCTGCTATATTTATCTGCCAGCATTCTTACTTTGAAGCTGACAACATCAGATCCGCCTGCTTCTGCCCTTGTTTTCATAGTATTTATAAGCTGTCCTTCATCCAAAAGACTATCCAATAACGAATTATCAGTATATATTGCTTCTCTGACATCATTTACCGATGGAAGCTCTGTGGCATTCTGTCCTTCAAGCATAGCCTCTAAATCATTATGCAGCTCCTGATAGAGTGTTTCCCCAAGGTCTTCTCTTAAGGCTTCAAGCTCCTCATAGCATTCCCTTATTCTCTGCTCTGACTGGCTTTTATATTCTTCAAGGGCTTCTATTATCCCTGCGGCCTCATCCGACATTTCCCGTATACCGCCGGATATGTCCGCCAACTGTTTATTCAGCTTGTAGAACGCCTCCTCACCAGTTTCACTTACCTCATCAGACTTTTCCTTATCATCCTTTTCTTCATCAGTTGCCGTTTCATTTATAATATCTTCCTTCTCTTTCTTACACTCAGCTATATAATCCGCTATACTGTCAGCTATACTGTTTTCCTTATCACCAATATCTCTGCATAATATCAGAAGCTTATTCATCTCCCTCCAGCCCTGATATGCTGTATCCCTGGCAGCCACGATGTTATCAGCCGTCTTTGCAGCCCCTGATGACTGTTTTATACTTTCGCTCACGCTATTGTAATCTCTTATGATATCTGCATAACCACCACTCTTCATATAGCTTACAATCTGTTTTTCAACACCAGTCCCACCATCATCTGTCATATAACCATAGCTGTTATATTCACTATTTATAAGCTCGATATCCTTTGAATATGTATTTATATTAGTTTTTATATATTGATACACTTTTTCGTTCATAATGTCTGATTTTTTCAATGCAAATATATCATAATGTTTTAACAAGTCATTACTATATGCGCTAAATACAGATTCATCAGAAAGGCTGCAGGCCTGCTTTATAATCGTATTGTACCCCGACATTGCCGCTGCATTCACACACGTTGTAACAAAGGATATGACTATCATAAAAACCATTGCTGCCATAACTGTAATCTGCGCTTCACACACATATACCCCTTCTGATACAGCATATAACAACCCACGCTCAATATACCCACCATTATGCTTCATCATATTTTATTAGCCTGACTTGACATCTTGGCTAAAAGCTTATTAACAAGTGTTGTAATCTGGCTTTTAAATATTATAACCAGTCCTATGAGAACCACTATAATAAGCACTATCTCAACAACTCCCATTCCATCCTCTTCCTCCCAGAAGCTCTTTGCTTTTCTGCCAGCTCTTAAGAATGCCTCCGTTATACAACAACCTGTTTTTTTAATAATTCCTTCCATAGTTTTATTCCTCTTCTTTCTGTTTCATTCTGTTTTATTCTGTTTCATTCTATTTTGTCTTATTTACTCCTGTAATTATGTAAGATAAAAGCTCATAACTGCAGGTATCATTACTATAACCATTACTACCAGCAGCATCATGACCATTGGTATAAGCAGCTTCGTTGTTGCTTCCTCTCCCTTCTGTCTGGCAATATTCTTTCTTTGCTCAAAGGCATCGTAGGATTCCTGATAAAGCAATTCCCTTAATCTGTTAGTACCCCTTTTAAGATTGGTCTGTAATAACGAAGCAAGCTTTAAATATTCTCTTGTATTACATCTATGTCCGAATTCTTCATAAGCCTTATATTCTGATATTCCAGCCTTTATATTGCAATCTGTTATATACATTTCCTCGTATACCTGCTTAGTTGCCGCCCCGTTTTCTTTTTTCTTTATATAATCCTCCACCAGCTTTTCCCATGCCCTTCTGATGGTCATGCCTGCCCCTAATAACAGCGTAAGCTTGGATATAAGCTCTGAATAATCATATTGAAGCTCCTTTATACGTTTCTGTTGCTGCTTCCTGTCATTAAGTTTATTTCTATACAATACAAGTGCAACAACAGCAGCCAATATCATTATATAAGTAACATACGGAACCTTTTCCTTTACATATCTGTAATATACCTTTTTTTCTCCTATATGCTCCGGCAGGCTTGCCTTTTTATCATCTGTATTAACATTAACAGAACTATCTACTGCCTTCTGTATAACCTTATTCTCTGCATCCTCACACAGTTCCTCCTGCTGCATATCCTCTAATGGCCTGACTATCAGTTCAATCGTACCCTGCCTGTCATATTCCTCATATTGCAGCACGTAATTTATTGATACCTCTTTTGTATCACCTTTTTTAAGCATTTCATTATATACTGTGCCATCATAATCAATAACTGTATAATCTGATGGATACAGACTCACCCTGATAAGTCCATTCATTAGTGAATCCGGCATATACAGGTCTGTTGTAACAGCTTCTGTTGAATTATTATCCTTTAGCATACTGTCTAGCAGCTCTTTATAAGCATTATCAAAGCAGGCATTTGTTTCTTCCTCTGACATTTTTCTTGGTTCAACAGATGCCGCAACCGTTGTCTGTAATTTACCTGTTTCATCATAAACCTCAATTGCGATATTTTTAGCAGCTTCTCCCGGTTCAGGTCTTTCAATGCTGCTTACTGCGTTATGCTGTATATCCTTAGCTGTCAGCAGTTTTATCGCTATAATAATTACAACTATTATTCCTGCCGGCATATATCTTTTTAACTGCTTACCATTAATATTCCTGTTATTTATTGCATTTTTTATGCCTTGTGCTGCTGACTCAGTATTTCTTCTGCCTTCTTTTATCATTGCGGCTTTATATCTACCTTTTCCCTTTCTTATATCCATACCAGCTATATCTTATGTTTCATTCACATACATCTGGCAGCTATACTTTTATATCTACAATCTTAACTGATATAAAAACTGCTGCCGCATATACTATAAGGCACAAGGTCATCACTATTATCCCAATAATATTGCCATATAATACATCAACGAAGCCTTGCGATGTCAGCCTAAGATACATAACAATTCCTAGTGGTATGCACACCATAACCCTCTGTTCCATTCTTCTTCCACTTATTATTGTATCTATCTGCGCCTGTACCTCCGCCTTTTCGTGGATTATTCTTACCGTCTGCTTAATAATCGCAGGAATATCACCTCCACTTCTTTTAGCATATCTGAATATCTCCGCAAAATAGCTTATATCATCTATATCTGCATTATGGGCATAATCATCCATAATGTCCTCCAGATTTTCATTTCTTCTGATTCTGTTTACTATCATTCGAAACTCACTCACTATTGAGGCTTCCTCTCCATACAGCAGCACAAGCTCTAAAACTGCCTCTGCAAATGCGTTTTCAATTGAGTAACCCGTATTCAACGCAAATGAAACCGCCTGCATTCCATCGCTGAATTCCAGCGTTTTACGGCCTATTCTCTTATTTAGAGCCTCTTTTTTACGAAACAGCACATATATCAATATAAATGGCCATAAGAACAGGACTGCTATCCAACTGTTATAGAATAAATACGAAACAGCCGCCACTATCGCTATTCCCTGAATATAATATACAAACTCACTTTTCTTTTCTGGAATCAATTCCTGAATCGTCTGTGGTGCCGCCTCCAATATACGAAAGCAGTTTATCCTTGTTTTTGAGTTCATATTCAGTTTTCTTAAGTTCCCCAATAATCTTTCCATTCTCATCAACACCTTTTTCAACAAAGCAAAACAACGGAACGAGTTTAAAGCCATCGCTGCCATAATCACATACCTCTGCTATCTCAACAACCTTTCTTGTCTTGTCCCTCATTCTCTTAAGATGCACTACTATGTCTATTGCAGAAGCTATCTGCCTGTCTATTGCCTCTGAGGGCATATTCATGCCCATAAGCACCATAGTTCTTAGTCTTACAAGCATGTCCCTTGGACTATTGGCATGTCCCGTTGACAGACTTCCATCATGCCCTGTTCCCATAGCCTGTAACATATCAAGTGCCTCCTCACCTCTGACCTCACCAACTATAATCCGATCCGGACGCATTCTCAGACTTGATTTAATAAGATCTCTTATAGTAACCTCATTGTCACCCTCCATATTAGCCCTTCTTACTTCAAGCCTTACCAGGTTATCCACGCCAGCTATCTGAAGCTCAGCCGAATCTTCTATTGTAAGTATTCTTTCATCTTTGGGGATATAATTAGACAAGGCATTAAGAAATGTTGTTTTGCCACTTCCCGTACCTCCAGATACGAATATATTATATTTCGCAATAACCAGCCTTTGAAGATAAGCCGCTGCCTCACTTGTTATGGAGCCTAACTGTATCAGCCTGTCAATATCCATAGGTGTCCTGTAAAACTTTCTTATAGTTATTACCGGGCCATCTATCGCTATTGGCGGCAGTACCATATTCACTCTTGAACCATCCGGCAGTCTGGTATCCACAATAGGCAAGGACTCATTAATAATTTTATTAGACATTGCTGCTATCCTCTGTGCTATATCAGCAAGCTTTTCTTCACTTTCAAACTGTCTGTTCCATTTTGTTATGCTTCCATTTTTTTCAACAAATATGTTCTCATAACCATTTACCATTATTTCTGTTATCTCTTCATCTTCGATAAGCTCCTGCAATATGTCCAGCTTCTTTATCGCATTAAAAAGACGTAATCTAAGAGCCTCTCTATGGCTTAGTGACAATCTTGCAACTCCCGCTGCCTCATATATACATTCATCAATAACCTCATAGAGATATTCATCAGATACATCAAGATCCACATCCAGCTTGTCATATATCTCTTTTTTTATATTTAAAAATAATTCATCCATCCGATTATAAATAATTAATTAATTCACTTACATATCCATATGCTTCTGTATACATAATTCTCTGTAGAAAGTTAACATCAATATCCTCTCTGGTTTTAAGATTAACCCTTATTATATTGCCTGCTGTTTCTTCCATATCATTTTCTATAAGATATCTTTTCAGGCTGTTAAACCTGCAGCCCTCTATATATTCTCCACTATCTGATACATAAGTAACACTACATTTTTCCATAATTCTCCAGGGTCTTCTGATTCCCTCTGAAATATTGATAACAACATATTCATACTCCTCTTTATATGCCACAGCCTTAATAAACTTAATCAGCAGTTCATCTCCTGTATAAGATATGTCATCCGCACAGGCAACAGCCGGAATATAATCGAATTGGTCTGTGTGACATATACACTGCCTTAGGTTATCTGAATACTGTAATCCCGACTGCTTATACATATACAGCGCATCCGATAGATTACGAAGTCCGTCGCAGCCCATTATATGCTCAATTCCAGAGAATTCATCAAGATTAACAAATAAGGTTTTTCCTTTTTTAGAAAATGCCGCAGCAAGTACAAGTCCTAACATTACCCTGAGTGAAGAATTAAAACCATATGTACCTATGCATTTAAAGCCTTCATTCATAGTGTCTATTTGGTTACTGGCAGCCTGTCTTGACATTGTACCAAGCAGCCTGTATGCAGGCTGATACTTACATACTCCTGTATGTCCCTCTCTTTTCCTGTCATTTATCCTTTTTGCTGCATTCTCCTCCTCGCATAATACAATAACCTTGTTATCCTTCTTTTTTTCAAGCTCATAGGTATAACACTCCTCATTGACCATAAGTACATCCGTATCATTATCCACTATATATTTATTGAATTCCTCTTTTCTTGTAAATATTCTTGCCTTGTACGGAATATCCTTATCATCATTAATTATGCCCATAAGCCTTTTGGCATAGCGTTCATCGGAATCGTATATAACACATACATTTCCCTTTCCCACCTTCCATAACACCCCCTTTTTTATAAAAACACACCCGATAGTTTAAAACACACCATAATACATACACCAGCCAGTATTGCATAAGTAAAATGAAATCTATGCATACATTTTCCTGTAACTGCCACAAGCTCTCTTTTCCTTATATTCTCTGCAACTCCTGTAACTATGCCGGCTGCCAGTGACACACCTATAAGATACCCAATATCACTGCCTCCTATAAACATTCCAGCTACTGCAAAAAGCTTCACATCACCCGCTCCTATTCCTCTTAGGCAATACAATATATAACCTCCAGCCAGTCCAAGCAGCATACCAGAAGCATACATTATTCCTATATCCTTACAGCTCTTATGCTCTCCATACATAATATCTGTGTGCCCATCACCCACCATAAACACCATATACATCTCGGTCACACACATTAATACAGATAACACAAGCCCTGATATTATTATCCGGTTTGAAATCTTGTACCTCCTGTAATCATCTGCTATTGCTATCAATATAATTACAGCCAGCACGCCATATCTAACCAGAACTATATGCTCCATCAACATTCCCATATATATTTCCTTTCGTAATCCCATATATTTCTTTCTCCTGTATCCTTACATTTTATGTACGCTTAAACATTTTTATAAAAATACTGCCTTTAATGTATAGAACTTCCAATTTCTGACTATACTTTATAAAAAATAAAAACAAGGAAATGAGGTAACGGACTTGAAACTATTCTGCAAGAAAAAGGAACCTGTTACATACGATGAAAAATATCTTGTTGAGGAAATAAATCTGACGAAAGCTGCACTTAGTGCCGCATATGCCAACTTCGATAACGCTACCGATCCAGATCTTATAGACTGTTATATCTATCAGCTAAACTCTGAACAGAAGCGATATAAATACCTTCTCCAGAAGGCTAAAGAATCTGAAATATATTCATATATTCCAAACATCTGATGTATATTATAAATATGGTGTGCTTTATATATACTATACATTAACTATATTGTCAATATTTTTTTACAATTATTTCAAATTATTTTAAATCATTTTATGTATTTAGTTCAGGCTTTCCTGCCTGTTATCTGAAAAAACAGCCGAAAAACAGCCTGTAAGCTATATACAGCTTCCAACACCGGAATATTTGACTTTTATATATTCCTAATATACACTTAAGGAAATTCTATAAAGCTGAATACTAAATTACATTGGAGGAATATATATGAACAACAATATAGATAAGTTTTCACCAGATACGCTGTCTGATGACTACGGATTAACTGATAATAAAAGAAAAAGAGGAAAGCCTAAAAGAAGTGATAAGAACAAAAAACCAGCATCAGCAATAACTATTATTCTTCTTATAACAGCTGTAATATCTGTTGCTGCGAATATCTTTCTTCTTGTTACTGACCACACACGTACCCAGAGTACTGTTGCAAGACTTGAAGCTAAAGATATAGAGGCTGCTAAGGCTTCTGAAAAGGATGAGCTGCTTACTACAATACGTGGACAGTTTGAGGACGGTTCTTCTACTCTTTCTGTTCTTAAGCAGCTATATCCTGATAACATAGTATATGTTAATAAAAGTGGCAGCTATGTATTTGCAGATATCGACAATTCTCTTGCCAGAACTGAATACAGCACCTCAGGCTTCAAGCGCGAAGCAAATGGTTTCATGTCTTATACTGGTGACAATGTAACTAAAACCTATACCGGTGTCGATCTTTCAAGATATAATTCTGACATTGACTTTGCTAAAGCTAAGGTCTCAGGCATTGACTATGCTATGATACGCTGTGGCTACAGGGCTTATGGCTCAGGACTTCTTGTTAAAGATACATCATTTGAAAAGTACATTACAGATGCACTTACTAACAATGTAGATGTTGGAATATATTTTTATACACAGGCTGTAAATGCCAGCGAGGCTGTTGAAGAGGCTGAATATGTGCTTGACCTCATAAGACCTTATAATGTTACATATCCTGTTGCTATTGATATAGAAGCTATTGAGAATGACACCTTCCGCCAGCAAAAGCTTAGTGCAAGCGAGCTGACTGATGTTGTTATAGCCTTCTGTGATACTATTAAGGCTGCCGGCTATACTCCTCTTGTATACAGCAATCTGTTATACTTTATGGATAATGTTGAACTAAACCGGCTTGAAGCCTATGACAAATGGTTTGCCGGATATCAGACTGCTGCACCTTACTATCCATACAGATACACTATGTGGCAGTACACAAGCACCGGCTCTGTCCCAGGCATAACTGGAAATGTAGATATCAATATATGCTTTAAGAATTACAAGGGCTAGTTTTACACCTGTTACTTATCCCCCGTTACTTTCACTTGTTACCTTTAGCCACTATTTAAGATTATTTAAGCCTTACATACAACGCGCAAGGACTATACTTGCAAGCACTCCTGCCAATGTTGCAAGCAGTGCTCCAGCAAGTGTCCAGCGCGTTTTTTTAATCCCGGCTGCCATAAAATAAACCGACATGGTGTAGAATACTGTTTCTGTGCAGCCCATAAGTATAGATGTCACCAGACCTACATACGAATCTGTACCAAACCTGCTGAATATATCAAGACTAAGACCGGTTGCGGCAGATGAGCTGAACAGCCTGACAATTATAAGTGGTATCAGCTCTGCCGGAATTCCTATTCTTTGTGTCAGTAAACCTATGCCTGAGGCAATAAAGTCAAGAAATCCGGAGGTCCTTAACACCCCGACAGCCACCATAAGCCCTATAAGTGTAGGTGCTATTTCAACTACCGTCTTCATGCCATCAGCAGCACCCTTTACAAAGTTATCATAATTATTGCTTCTTTTATGTATTCCATATCCAACAATTATAAGTATAACAAGTGGCATAATATATGCTGATATTCTGGTTATCACTTTAAGCCTCCATTATAAATATTATTCCCTCTCCCTGCCTCTCTATGGCTTAACGGTGTTCTTTTCTTATCATAAAACGGCAGAATATAACAGCAGCAAGTGTACTGATTGTCGTTGCAATTATAGATGGAAACAGTATAGCCGTAGGATTGGCGCTGCCATACTGACTCCTGTAGGCAATTATATTAACCGGAATTAACTGGATAGAGGATATGTTAATAACCAGAAAGGTACACATATCGCAACTGGCGGTCTCACGCTTTTTATTTAGCTTTGACAATTCCTGCATGGCTTTAATCCCTGCAGGCGTTGCCGCCCAGCCCAGCCCAAGAACATTAGATATCATATTAGTTGTTATATACGAAAATGCTTTCGATTCCTTAGGTACATCAGGAAACATCCAGCTAATTACAGCTCCAAGCTTACATTTGCACTTATCTATAAGTCCTGATTTCTCTGCTATTTCCATAAGGCCACACCAGAATGCCATAACACCAAGCATCGTTATGCATAATTCAATGGCATCCTTCGCACCATCCAATGCACCGGCTGTAATACTGTCTATATCACCTGTAACCGCAGCATATACCACACCTATAAGTATCATAAAGCCCCACAAATAATTAAGCATAGAATCATCCCACACTCTTTTGGATAATTCTATGCTTATTATTTTATAAATATTCTTATATTTTGTGTAATCTTAACTATAAAGGCTATTGGCACCATTCATCCCTGAACTTTAGTATCATTTCTCTTGTAAGGCTGATTCCATCATCCTCTAAGTCAAGCTCCTCTGCTTTAACCCAGGTTCCTAAGGAAAGTTCATCCTCCTGAAGGGTTATCCTGTCAGTTCCATCAAGTTCACAGTAAAAGCCTGATAATACTGAGCCTGATAAGCCCCATGGCTGGCTATTGTAGTAAGATATATTCTTTACCTTAAGCCCAACCTCCTCCATAACCTCTCTTTTAACAGTCTGTTCAAGTGTCTCTCCAGCTTCGTTAAAGCCTGCTATAAGTGCATAATTCCTATATGTTCTCCCTGCATACTTGGTAAGAAGTATTCTGTCCTTATCAGTTACCGCAACTATTACTGCCGGACATATCTTAGGAAATATCGTATTTTTACATACCGGACATCTTAACATACGCTGCTTACTATCATGAACAGTAAGTGTGCCACATCTTCCACAGAACCTGTTATCCCTGTACCAGCCATATATATGATATGCTGTTATTGCTGCAAATGCGGCTGCCTTTGGCTTAGCTCTTCTGAACACATCTACACCTATAAAATCATAGCCCTTTATCACCTGTGCATACTCCTTGTGTATACACGAATCAGCCATTTCTCCTGCGTATTGTCCCTTTAATAACTGATTCTTTTTCTGAGCCAGAAAATATCTTGTTTCATCAACGCAAAAAAGATATGTGAAGGTGTAATTATCCACCGTTTCTTTATTATCAGAAGCATTTATCCCCAGAACGAATTCATTATATTGTGGATATATAAGTGTGTTCTCATCCTCATACTTCGCCAGCAGCAAAGAGCCCTGAAACAGGAATATAATATCTTCCTTCTGTGGACTGCAGGCTACATACTGATTGTTTAATCTGCTTGGATATATATCTTGTATCATCTTAGAAATACACCATCTCTTCCACTGGTGGTTCAGCCTTTTCTACCTTCTCAGCATAAAGAACCGGTCCCTTCTTCTTATAAGCCATCTGGAACTCTACCTTAACAGTAGCAGTAACCATTACCCATTCTCTGTTTTCTAAGGCTGCAATATCATTATAAAAGCTGATATAACCAATAAACTGTGTATCCTCTGCGCAGCAGGTCATAACCTTACGTCCCGGAACGAAATTCTTATCCTTAAAGTACTTATTCTTAAGCACCTGTCCTTTGAATCTTACCTTTTTTCCAACATATACATCTGGTCTTTCAGATACATCCATATACCATATGCCATAATCTGCATCATCAATTTCTATAACGTCCGCATTAACATCATAAGGAAGCTGCTCTGCTATAGACATCATTTCTCCCTTATCATCCTCAAACACTATCTGCAGAGTATTATTAAGTGCTCTCATGCTTCTTCTGTAGCTTCCAAGATCCATGCCCGACTTACATCTGTTAAATATGACCATATCCGTATACTTAACTGTTTCTGCAATAATAGACTTCATATTATTCCATTGAAGATTAAAGGCTTCTGCATCTATAAGTGTAATAGACTGATATATTTCCCAGCCTCTTGGCTTAGCTGTTGCCATAATAAGGGCTGGATCCCACATTCCATTATATTCCACTATAACAATCCATGGATCATATTTTTTATCAAGCTCATTCAGCTTTTCTTCCGTAAGCTCTTCCTTTTCAAGAACAACCATATCCACACCATTATCCTTTAAGAGCTTTTCACTATATTCTTCTTCGCCTTCTTCACATACAATCAACAGCTTATTCTTTGCTTCTGCAAACTGCCCCATTGCTATGGTATCCTGAATAAAGCTTGTCTTACCACTATCAAGCTGACCATTTATTAAAAATATTGGAATCTGATACTCTTCTTCCTTTGCCATATTATACCTCTTTCTACACACATTATTAGTTATTCGTTATAATTACTTCATATAGTCACTTCATATAATTACTTCATATAGTTACATAATCCTAAAAATGCAGTCCATGTCATTATGTGCAAAACATGGACTGCACTTTATCATGTCTGATTTATTCAATAATTATGCATTAAATAATTCTTTAAGAGCAGCTTCCTTAAGCTTAGCTCCTATAACACATATTCTTCCTGTGATTTCTGGTTCGCCATCACGTATTTCATACTCTTCTGGAACAAGATCAAAGAACATCCACTTACCATCTGGTGTAGGAAGCATTCCCTTTGCTCTTAATATGTCGCCATAATCGTCTGTTTCTGAAAGCTTTCTAAGTATTTCTGAAAGAGTTTCCTTATCATATTTATTAGGTGTTTCAACACCCCAGCTTGTGAATACCTCATCAGCGTGGTGATGTCCATGATGATGGTCATGTCCACAGCCACATTCTTCTCCGTGCTCGTGATGATGCTCATGCTCGTGGTCATGTCCACAGCCACATTCTTCTCCATGCTCGTGATGATGCTCATGCTCGTGGTCATGTCCACAGCCACACTCCTCTCCATGCTCGTGCTGGTGCTCATGCTCGTGGTCATGTCCACAGCCACATTCCTCATCATGCTCATGATGGTGCTCATGCTCATGGTCATGTCCACAGCCACATTCCTCTCCATGCTCGTGGTGATGATGATGTTCATGCTCCTCTGCTACCTTAGCTGCTGCCTCTGCAAGCATTTCCAGCTCAAGATTAGTAACATTTTCCATAGCATCAAGAATCTGTGTGCCATTAATATCATCCCAAGGTGTAGTAATAATATGTGCATCCTTGTTAAGCGATCTGATAAGCTCAATATCTGTCTTTAACTTAGCTTCTGAAACATTCTGTGTTCTACTAAGAATAATAGTTCCAGCATGCTCAATCTGATTATTAAAGAATTCACCGAAATTCTTCATATATACCTTTACCTTAGATGCATCTGCTACTGTTGATGCACTATTTAATCTGATTTCATTCTCAATATGAAGATCCTTAACTGCCTTTATAACATCTGAAAGCTTACCAACTCCTGATGGTTCAATTATGATTCTGTCCGGATGATATTTCTCAACTACCTCCTTAAGTGAAGTACCAAAATCACCTACTAAAGAGCAGCATATACATCCAGAGTTCATCTCTCTTATTTCAACTCCGGATTCCTTTAGGAAACCTCCATCTATACCGATTTCACCGAATTCATTCTCTATAAGAACAACCTGCTCTCCGGGAAATGCCTCCTTTAAAAGCTTAGCAATAAGTGTTGTCTTTCCAGCTCCTAAAAAGCCTGAAATAATATCTACCTTTGTCATTTTAATCCTCATTTCTGCGCACTATTTTCATAACGGGCTTTATGTCAGGTGCGCACAGCAATTTCATAAACCTGCCCTATCTATTTTTAATTATACGCTTGTTGTCAATACCCTTTACCGGCTGCCATACATCATATGCTACCATAGTCAAAAATACTTCCAGCTTTACTAATATAACTCTACACATCACCTCTTGCAGCCCTTATTTCATCTGCCAGTTCACTAAGTCTTCTAAGTCGGTGATTAACACCAGATTTACCTACTGGGGGATCTAATAGTTCTCCGATATCCTTAAGATTCATATCCTGGTGCTCCAGACGTATCTTAGCCACCTGATATAAGCCTTCCTTAAGGCTTGAAAGGCCTATTGTATCCCTTATATATTCAATATCTCTTGTCTGCTTTACAGCTGCTGATATCGTTTTATTAAGATTGGCAGTTTCACAGTTTACCTTTCTGTTAACATCATTTCTCATCTCTTTAAGAATCATGACATTGTACAGATTCATCTGTGAAACATATGCCCCCATAATATTCAACGCATCCGTTATATTGTTTCCTTCCTTCATATATACTATATAACTGTTCTTACGCTGCGTAATCTTTGCATCTAGTGTGAAAAAGCATAGCATCTGCCTAAGGCATTCTGCATCCTCCTCATAATCACACACTATCTCATAATGATAAAACTTGTTGGGATCACTTATTGAGCCAGCGGCTATAAAGGCACCTCTTATAAAGGCTTTCTTACAGCATTCCTTCTGCACTATCCTCTGATCAACAAATACCGGTTCTATATGCTCAAATGTATCATCTGCCCACTTAAGTGTCTGTAATATCTTAGCAACCTGCATCTGGTCACATATTCTTATACTCGTATCCCTGCTGCTCTCCGATATATAAAGTATATCTGACGAATCTATGTCAAATATAGTTTCCAGCAGTACTATAAACTTATATCTTGCAACCTCATTCTCTGTAAGCAATTCAACCTGCATCTCACCACCTGATGAACGTCTGATACGTCCTGACATTCCCATAATAGCTGCAAACTCAGCTATCTGGCAATGTCTTGATGAATCAAGTCTTGCGCTTAACTCTTCCTTAACCTCCGAAGAAAATGACATCAATTATCTCCATTTCACATCTATATCTTTAATTCAGCTTTTCCGCTTTGAATCCTTTTCAATATCCCTGTGTTCCACCTTACAACCATAAGGCGTCTTTTCAATTCTGCCTGCTATTGCGTTTGCAAGCGTTACAGAGCGGTGCTTTCCACCTGTACAGCCAACTGCTATAACAAGACTTGACTTTCCCTCCTTGACATAATTAGGCAGTAAAAACTGTATAAGTCCATCTACGCGGTCAAGAAATTCTCCAGCCTCGGGTGCTTTCATCACATAATCCTGTATAGCCTTATCATTACCTGTTAGTGGTCTTAACTCTTCTATATAATAGGGATTAGGCAGAAACCTGACATCTAATACCATATCTGCATCTGATGGTATTCCATACTTAAACCCAAAGGATACAACAGTAACCATAAGATTGTTAAACTCTTTCCTGCCAAGTACTATTTTCTGAAGCTCCTCCTTGAACTCTCTTGTAAGAAGCTGGCTTGTATCTATAATAACATCAGCTCTCTGCTTAAGAAACTTAAGCTGTTTCCTTTCAAGCATTATACCCTTATCAACTCTTCCATCCTTAGCAAGCGGGTGAGTCCTTCTTGTTTCCTTATATCTTTTTATAAGCACATCATCACTTGACTCAAGAAACATAATAGTATAGTCGTAATTCCTGCTTTTCATATAATCAAGCACCGAATCGAATTCAGCTAGTGAATGTCCACTTCTTATATCTACACCAAGCGCTATATTACTGTAGCCGTTATCCTGCTGCTGGCAGTCAGCAAGCTCTGCAAACTTCGTTATTAGCGATATAGGCATATTATCAACACAATAATATCCTTCATCCTCTAATACATTCAAGGCTGTTGACTTCCCTGCTCCTGACATTCCTGTTACAATAATTATCTTCATATGCTGCCTCGTTTCTAAAATTCTCCAAGCTTAATAACCTCAAGTTCGAGTTTAACTCCATCTTTCTTCATAACTTCTTCCATTATCTTATCTGTCAGCACACACACATCCTTTGCCGTTGCATTTCCTTTATTAATAACAAAGCCTGCATGCTTTTCTGACACCTGTGCATCTCCTGCTGACAGTCCCTTAAGGCCTGCCTCCTCTATAAGCTTCGCCGCATAATAGCCCTCCGGTCTTTTGAAGGTACTTCCTGCACTTGGATACTCCAGCGGCTGCTTTGTTCTTCTCTTAACTGACAGCTCCCTGATATACTCCTTTATCTTATCTGTATCCTTCTTTTCAAGTCTGAAGGTTGCACTAACAACTATATAGCCCCGCTTTAATATACAGCTTGTTCTATATCCCAGCTCCAGCTCTGCTTTATCTAATGTGATTATATTACCATCAGCATCCAGCACATCAGCGCTGACTATAATATCCTTTATCTCACCACCATAGGCTCCGGCATTCATTCTTACTGCTCCACCTATAGTTCCTGGAATTCCCGTTGCGAATTCAAAGCCTGCCAGTCCTCTGTCTGCAAGCTGATTTCCAAGCCTTGACAACTTCATTCCTGACATTACCTTTACAGTTACGTCATCTATATAGCTGACTTCACTAAACTCATCAGAAAGCTGTATTATCACTCCCCTGAAGCCTTTATCTCCAACAAGCAGATTACTTCCATTACCAATAGCATAATATTCTATGTCTGATTTTTTCAATAAATCCACTATTGATTGTAATTCAGCGATAGAAGAAGGCATTACGAAATAATCCGCAGTGCCTCCTATCCTGAATGTAGTATGATTACTCATAGGTTCATCCGTTCTTACCCGTGACTCCCCCACTATACTCTTAATACTTCCCAGCAAATCATTCTGACTCATGTATTATCATACTCCCTGTCTATATTCATTCTATAATGTAAAACCCTGCTGCCTAATCAGCAAGCACAAGTCTGGCTGCTCCATACATACCTGCATCATTGCCTAATGCAGCCTTAATAATATTAGTATCTCTTGAAGCATGGAACACATACTCCTTATAATACTTTCTTACTCTTTCTAACAGAAAATCACCAGCCGCAGAAACACCACCGCCTATGCATATAACCTCTGGATCTACGATACATGCAGCACAGGCAAGACCTTTGCCAAGATAGCGGCACACATAATCAACAACCCTTAACGCCAGTACATCACCTGTCTTAGCCTCGTCAAATACAGCCTTAGCTGAAATATAAGGTATATTCCTTAGTGCTGAGGGTTCTTCTGATTCACTTAACATACGTGTTGCTGTCTTAACTATACCGGTAGCAGAAGCAACCTGTTCAAGACAGCCTTTCTTTCCGCAGTTACAATACTCCTCCTCATCCTCAACCACAGGAATATGTCCTATCTCTGCCGCCGCACCATTAAATCCGCATAATGGCTTTCCATTGACAATAACACCTCCGCCAACACCTGTTCCAAGTGTTACTAACAGACTGCTCGAATATTCTTTAGCGCTACCCATCCAGTATTCACCCAACGCTGCCATATTAGCATCATTGCCAACCTTTACCTTATAGCCTGTCATATCATTAAAGGTCTGTGCAACATTAAACACACCCCATCCAAGGTTGACACACTTATTAACCGTTCCATCCTCTTTAACTGCACCAGGAACGCCTATTCCTATTCCGGCAATATCACTGGCAGCTTTATTAATCTTTTCCAGCATATCTGGTATATGTTCTTTAATATCCGATAATATAAGGCTTCCTCCCTCTGCCTTGCGTGTTGGGATTTCATCCTTATAAAGAAGCTCCCCTGATGTGCTGAAAACTCCACATTTGCAGGTAGTTCCTCCAATATCAATTCCAAGTACTATACCTTCACTATTATTACCTGTACTGCTTACATTATCCTTATTGCTCATACGCCCTCCAGCTCTGCTAATTAGAAATCGTCCTCTTCATCACCCTTCATAAGGTTTTCCTGCACTCTTCTATATAATTCCTTGGCGGCATTGTATCCCATCTTCTTCTGTCTATGGTTTACGGCTGCTGCCTCCACGATAACCGCAAGATTACGTCCTGGTCTTATTGGAAGTGAATGACATACAACCTTGTTGCCCAGATATTCTGTATATTCCTCTTCAAGTCCTAATCTGTCATATTCCTTATCCTTATTCCAGTCCTCCAGCTTAATTACCATATCGATTTCCTGTGTTTCTTTAACACTTTCTACACCGAACAGAGTCTTGACATCAATAATACCTATACCTCGAAGCTCTATAAAGTACTTAGTTACACCAGGAGCTGAGCCGACCAGTGTTTCATTGCTAACCTTTCTTATCTCGACAGCATCATCTGTCACAAGACGATGTCCTCTCTTAATAAGCTCAAGTGCAGCCTCACTCTTACCTATACCACTTTCACCTGTTATAAGCACACCCTCGCCATATACATCTACAAGTACGCCGTGAATCACTATACAAGGTGCAAGCTGTACCTTAAGCCATCTTATAACCTCTGCGGAAAATGAAGATGTAGATTCCTCTGACTTAAGAATAGGTATCTGATACTTCTTTGCAAGCTCTATAATCTCAGCCTCTGGTTCAAGATTCCTACAGAATATAAGGCATGGGATGTTACTTGATAAGAGCTGCATATAACGTTCATAACGCTCTGTATCAGAAAGACTCATAAGATATGAATACTCAACATTGCCTATAATCTGTATACGGTCATTATCAAACTGGTCATAAAATCCAGTAAGCTGAAGCGCCGGTCTATTAAACTCCGGAACATGAATCCATATTCCCTTTACATCTATATCAGGTGTGAGATTAACAAGATTCATCTTTTCTATCACCTTGGATAAATTAACTCTTTCTTTTCCATTCATACACTACTCCTATCCTGCACATTAAGGCTACAGCCCTGAATGCCGCAATTATATATTTAATTATTAAAAATGTATATCAAGCTTTATCTCTGTCTGTTAGTTATAAGTGTAACACAGTAATCCTCATATTAAAAGATTTTATTTTTAATGAAAATATGCATAAATATTCTGTGCAGCCCTCTCAGTTATGCCTTCTGCCTCCATAAGCTCACTCACACTTGCAGTTCTTATCTTTTCTATATCAAGAAAATGCTTCATAAGCGCTTTTCTTCTTACAGGTCCGATTCCTTCAATATCATCAAGCACTGAGTTAACCTGAAGTCTGCTTCTTAATGACCTATGGTATTCTATTGCGAATCTATGAGCTTCATCCTGCACACGCGTTATTAACTTAAAGCCTTCACTATGACGGTCTATCGGTATCTCTACATTGTTATAATACAGGCCTCTTGTATTATGATTATCATCCTTAACCATGCCACACACAGGAATATTAATCCCAAGCTCTGATAACACCTCCAACGCTATATTAACCTGACCGCGTCCACCATCCATCATAATAAGATCCGGATATACCGCAAAGCCTCTTGCTTCCTCTTCTCCTGCACGTTCTCTTATTCCTCTCTGAAAACGTCTTGTCAGTACCTCCCTCATGCTCTTATAGTCATCAGGTCCTTTAACCGTCTTTATCTTGAACTTACGATAATCATTCTTCTTTGGTCTGCCAGACTCGAATACAACCATAGAGCCTACAGATTCCACGCCGCTTGTATTAGATATATCGTAAGCCTCTGCTCTTTTTAGTTCTGAAAGTCCAAGCCATCCTGCTATTTCCTGCATGGCTCCCGTAGTTCTTTTTTCTTCCAGCTTAATCTTCTCGGCATCCTTTGTAAGTACCATAAGTGCATTCTTGTGTGCCAGCTCAACCATCCGTTCCTTATCACCCTTTTTAGGTGTCACGATTGATACCTTTCTCTTCTTTCTGCTGCCAAGCCATTCTGCAATAACATCTGCATCCTCTATTTCCTCCTGTGTCATAATAACGTTAGGAATATAAGGCGTTCCACCATAATATTGCTTCATAAACTGTGATAATATAGCACTTCTGCTGTCATTCGTGGCAACCTTCATATGAAAGTGCTCTCTTCCAAGTAACTTACCCTGTCTTATAAAGAACACCTGCACTACTGCATCCTCTGCATCCATAGCACAGGCTATCACGTCCCTGTCAGTTGCATCATCCGCTGTAATCTTCTGCTTCTGGGCTATCTGCCGTACACTGCTTAGAAGATCCCGGTACCTTGCGGCTTCCTCATACTCCAGTCTCTCAGAGCAATCCATCATCTTATCCGTAAGCTCATCTATTATCTCGGAATAATTACCATTAAGAAAGCTTATAACAGACTCTATATTCTCCTTATAGGCGGCCTCACTCACCATTCCCTGACAGGGTGCATTACATTGTCCTATATGATAATTAAGGCATGGCCTTTCCTTTCCTATATCCTTTGGCAGCCTTCTGTTACAGGTTCTTACTTTGTATAGCTTACACAAAAGCTCTATCGTTTCCTTTACCGCACCTGCTGAGGTGAAAGGTCCAAAGAACTTTCCCGTACCATGCTTCATTGTTCTTGAAAACAGCACTCTTGGATATGCTTCATTTACTGTCACCTTTATAAAGGGATAACTTTTATCATCCTTAAGCATAGTGTTATACTTTGGTCTGTGCTCCTTAATAAGATTACACTCCAGTACAAGTGCTTCAAGCTCAGAATCTGTAACTATATATTCAAAATATGCTATATGTGAAACCATCTGTACAACCTTTGCAGAGTGGTTCTTATTACTCTGAAAATACTGTCTTACACGGTTCTTTAGCACCTTTGCCTTACCTACATATATAATCGCATCATGTTTATCGTGCATAATATATACTCCCGGTTTATCAGGGAGCTTTTTTAACTCTTCTTCAAGATTGAACATATGAAACCTCATTTCCGCATATACATATGCGTACAATAATACAATTCTTCTTTGTGCCTCTTATACACATTATAACATTCTGCTGTTATACTCTCAATTTCATTTTTAATAGTTCTTAAGCTTTTAATATTTTATCCTGTATAGCCTTATAAAAATGTCTGAATACTAAAAAAATAATGATGCTACGTTACATAGCACCATTATCAATATTGTTAATCAGAATTCTTATATGTTTTATAATATATCTGCAGTTATCTCTAGGCCTCCCTACCAAGTTTAAAAGCCCTGTGATTAAGCTCCCTGAACCGTTCAGGTACGACAGCATCTATAGCTGCACTCCAGTCCTCATAAGATATCTCATCAAAGTACTCTGATAATCTTCCCATAAGCACGATATTAACTGCCTTAGAAGAGCCCGCCTTCTCTGCTATTGATAAGAAATCCTTAGCATCAACCTTAGCACCTGCTTTCTTTAACTTATCTACAATATCCTTTGGATATTCTGCTGCACCTGTTATGACAGGCATAGGATCTACTTCCTGTGTATTAGCAATAATCTGTCCACCCTGCCCTAGATACTCTATCCAGCGAAGGGCTTCAAGCTTCTCAAAGGAAAGAATATAGTCCGCCTCACCTTTATCTATAACCGGTGAATACACCTTTCTGCCATATCTTACATAGGTAACAACACTTCCACCTCTCTGGCTCATGCCGTGTACCTCTGACACCTTAACATCATATCCCTGATGCATAAGCACATAACCTAACAGCTTGCTGGCAAGCAGAGTTCCCTGTCCACCTACACCAACTATCATAATATTCTTAACTGAATCACTCATATTAATCTCCATTCCTATGTGTAAAAATGTGCCGGACTGCTTACTTTTATACTATGCTGCCTATATGTACTACAGCCCGGTATTTATTGAACAAATCGGACATTCTCCGTTTATATAGCACCAAACCTGCACATCTGTGAACATACCTTACAACCTATGCACAGAGTTGGATCTATATGTGCTTTTTTATCTTTAACAGCAATCGCAGGACATCCAATGCTCATGCACTGCTTACATCCAACACATTTATCCTCATCCACACTTATAGGTGGTTTATGAACTGTACCCTTTATCATAACGCATGGTCTTCTGCTTATAATAATAGATGGCTCCTTTGCTGCAAGTTCCTCTGTTACAGCTTCTTCAACCTCCTTAAGATCATATGGATCAACAACTCTTACACGGTTAAAGCCTAGTGCCCTGCATAATGCCTCTAAGTCAACCTTTCCAGCCGGTTCACCACGAAGATTCTTACCTGTTGTTGGATTCTGCTGATGACCAGTCATACCAGTTATCGAATTATCCAGAATAATAACAGTTGAGTTGCTCATATTATAAGAAATATCTGTAATACCGGTCATTCCTGAATGTATAAATGTTGAATCGCCAATTACACCTACGCTGTTACTCTCCCCTTTCTCACCCATAGCCTTGTTAAAGCCATGAAGTCCTGAACAGGACGCACCCATGCATACATTAAGATCCATAGCATTAAGCGGTGCAACTGCACCAAGCGTATAGCAGCCTATATCTCCATACACCATGCACTTTTTCTTCTTTAATATATAGAATATGCCTCGATGAGGACAGCCTGCGCACATAACAGGTGGGCGTGGTGGCACCTTTTCCTCTATGCTCATATGCCAAGGCACTTTCATTCCAAGACATTCTCTTACAAGATTCTGGGAGAATTCCCCACATATAGGAAATGTATCCTTTCCTGATACTTCTATGCCTAACTGCCTGCAATGATTCTCTATGATTGGATCAAGCTCCTCAATAACCACAACCTTGTCAACCTTCGCTGCAAAGTCTTTTATAAGCTTTTCAGGAAGCGGATTGATAAGTCCAAGCTTTAATATGCTTGCATCCTCCCCCAGCACTTCTCTTGCATACTGGTAGGATGTAGAATCTGTGATTATACCAACACTTGTATCCTTTCCCATCTTAACTCTGTTAAACTCACAGTTTTCTGCATATTCTATTAAGTCCTTCGTTCTCTGTTCAACTCTTACGTGTGCATTACGTGAGTTAAGTGTCATCATAACCTTAGCTGAATCCTTAACATATGGAACCTGTGCCGGTTCTATTCTTTCCTCTGTATCAACTATGCTCTGAGAATGTGCAACCCTTGTAACCATCTTAAGAAGAACTGGAGTATTGAACTTTTCGGACATTTCAAAGGCTTTCTTAGCAAACACTCTAGCTTCCTCTGAATCAGAAGGTTCAAGCATAGGAAGCTTTGCTGCTATTGCGTAATGTCTTGAATCCTGCTCATTCTGTGAAGAATGCATGCCAGGATCATCCGCAACACACACTACAAGACCTGCATTAAGTCCCTGATACGATATAGTAAACAGCGGATCTGCTGCAACATTAAGTCCTACATGCTTCATAGCACACGCTGCTCTTACTCCGCCAAGTGTAGCACCATGCGCCACTTCGAGCGCTACCTTTTCATTGGGTGCCCACTCACAATATATTTCCTTATAAGCCGCTGCCTCCTCTGTAATCTCCGTACTTGGAGTTCCCGGATAGCTTGATATCACCTTACAGCCAGCTTCATATAATCCTCTGGCAACCGCTTTATTGCCTAACATTAATTCCTTCATAACCTGTATTCCTCTTTTTCCTTTTTCTATGCCTGATTTTCCTTAGCCACCAGCTTATCTGCACCATATATCTTACGAAGCTTCGGCTTCTCTATCTTACCTGTTGCATTACGTGGAATCTCAGCGAATATAATCTCCTTAGGTCTCTTATATCTAGGAAGCTCCATACAGAAATTCTCTATCTCTTCCTCTGTACATGTAACTCCATCCTTTATCTCTATGATAGCTGCTGTCTTCTCTCCTAATCTTCTGTCAGGAAGACCGATAACCGCCGCATCCTTAATCTTGTGGAATCTTCTTAAGAAATCTTCTATCTGTACAGGATATATATTCTCTCCACCTGATACAATAACGTCTTTCTTACGGTCAACAAGGAAGTAGAATCCATCTTCATCCTGCATAGCCATATCTCCTGTATACAGCCATCCATCCTTAAGTACCTCCTTAGTAGCCTCCTCATTCCTGTAATAACATGTCATAACGCCAGGTCCTTTTACACATAACTCACCTACTTCACCCTGACAGACCTCGTTATCATGCTCATCCACTATCTTACACTGCCAGCCGTATCCTGGAATACCAATAGCACCTACTTTGTCTATATTCTCGACACCCAGATGAACACAGCCAGGACCAGTAGACTCTGACAAACCATAGTTAGTATCATACTGATGCTTAGGGAAATACTCCTTCCATCTTTTAATAAGTGATGGTGGCACCGGCTGCGCTCCTATATGCATAAGTCTCCATTGTGACAGATTATAGTCTGAAAGCTTAATTCTTCCTGCATCCAGCGCATCAAGAATATCCTGTGCCCATGGAACCAACAGCCATACTATGGTACAATGTTCACTTGATACTGCTGATAATATCTGTTCCGGCTTAGTTCCCTTAAGAAGAACTGCCTTACTTCCTGCCACAAGACTTCCCATCCAATGAAACTTAGCACCTGTATGATAAAGTGGTGGTATACATAAGAAGGTATCCTCTCTTCCTGTTGAATGGTGCTTCTGCTCCATAACAGCAGCCTGTGTAAGGCTCTGGTGTTTATGTAATATAGCCTTTGGAAAGCCTGTTGTTCCAGATGAAAAATATATAGCACCATAATCTTCCTCTGTTATTGTAACATCAGGTTCCTTACTAGAACAATCAGCTACAAGCTCGTGATAGCTTTCTGCAAAGCTTGGACAGTTATCCCCCACATATATAAGAAGCCTTCCTCTTGATAATCTCTCTGCATTAACCTCTATTCTTCCTATGAATGCAAAGCCAAATACTATGACATCTACCTGTGCCAATTCTGCACAATAATATATCTCGTCTGAATCATAACGGAAATTAAATGGAACTGCTATTGCACCCGTCTTTAATACTCCGAAATATATAGGAAGCCATTCCAGACAGTTATACATAAGAATAGCTACCTTATCCCCCTTCTTAACGCCTCTGCTAAGAAGCATATTAGCGAATCTGTTTGCCTTTTCATTAAAGACGCTCCACGTTATCTCACGTCTATATGGCTGATTAGTAATCGGCTGAATAAGGTCGAATTCCTTCCAGGTTGTTCTTCTTGTATCCTTCTCATCAGGATTAAGCTCGACTAATGCAACCTCATCCGGATATAACCTGGCATTTCTTACTAAATAATCTGTTACTGGCATAATAATTTCCTTCCTAAACTTTTAATGCGAAAAATCCGTTTTCACATTTATTTAATTAAGTAATAGATTACCACATTTTGCACAATAAAAAAAGAGCTGCAGCGCAACTCTTTAGACAAATATACCATTAATTCTACTTTACTTTCTTAATAACACCTAATTCCATTTCATATACAGTATCGCATAATAAATCAATATCTTCTGAACTGTGATTAGCCATTATAATTGTTTTCCCATCATCGCGGAGTCTGGAAAGAAGATTTCTTATCTCCTGCACACCTTTTTTATCTAGTCCATTCATAGGTTCATCCAGCAATAGGATATTGGGATTCTCCATCAAAGCCTGTGCAAGCCCTAACCTCTGGCGCATGCCCATGGAATACTTGGCAACGTGCTTCCTGCTATCTGGATCAAGCCCGACTAACTTTATCGCCTGACGGATATCCTCTTTACTTATTTTATTACTGATTCCAGCAAGAAACTTAAGATTATTATATCCGCTATAATTAGCCAGAAAGCCAGGATTCTCTATAATAGCTCCTATGTTATGAGGTATATCAACATCTTTTCCAACAAGCTTTCCATCAACTGTTATTGTACCACTGGTTGGTCTGACAAAACCACAGATACATTTCATCAACATAGTTTTACCACTACCATTGCGGCCTATCAGACCATGTATCTTTCCTTCTTCAAATTCTACTGATACATTATCCAATACATTAATATTTCCATAAGTTTTTGTAATATTTTTTACAATAATTATATTATTCTTATCTTTTTTATCTATATTCTTATCTGTATCTTTATCCACTTTTTGCTTTAATTCCTGATTTATCTGCATACACGACCTCATTCTTTAATAATTCCATTAACCTGCTGCCCGCGACCGCCTACTGCTCCTGTCTTACAATAATCTCCTTTTTAGGCAGTACCACATATGTTATTGCAATAAGTAGTACAATCATAACTACATATGCTCCTAATACATAAGTTATCCTGGGATATGCTGTCAATCCACCTACATCTATATTATTAAGCGAATTCCAGCTTATAGGTGAAAACCTGTTAAATAAAGGAACCCCATCAACAAATGCAGTCAATAACACAAGAAAACCAGCAACTAATGCGCCTGCTACCTGTGTGTTGGTTACTATATTTAAAACATATATAAGCAATCCGATAAATATATAGCTGAGCCACATAAGCAGAAACGCAAAGAACATCGCCTGAGCCGGAGAATAGTACCTTACTACTATGGCTGGCACCCTTATCGTAGTATAATACTTTCCAAGTGCATCCAGCTTTCCAACATCTGTTGCTGCAACACCTAACACCTTTCCCCAGACATTCGACCAGCTTATATGTCTTATATTTAACAATATTGTTCCTGCAAGCAGGATAATGCAGTATATAAATGAACCTGCAAAAACATATAATATCTGTCCTGTATTCCACGCCCTTCTTCCGCTTCTTAATACTACATAAGACTGATTACTGTCAATAAAAGGGGCATCACAGAATATAAATATCACAATTGCCATAAACAGAATCTTAATATATCGGAAGGTGATCAGGAATGGAAATATCCAGGGACTCATCTTTAATCCCAACGAATCAGAAAGCATTCTTAGTCCATCTGTATAATAATAGGTAAATAATAATGCAAAACATATACACATTATAACTCTTTTATTCGCTCTCCACTTTCTGATATTCTGCATACATATTCTAAAAGCTCTCATAGCTTATCCTCCTGTTAACACACCCTGAGAATACCAGTCCACTTAATATAATATATCCCGTCAGTACTGCAAAAGAGCACAGAAAAACTGTTAGCGAATTAATACCATATTCAAGATTACCAATCTGTATACGGAATATATTAAATATATCTGGCATATAACCATTCACTATTTCTACTAATGTATTCATAAACAATGTACCTGTAACCGCAACGAATCTGTTAGGCATTACTGATAAAAGAGTCATACCCATAACCGCATAACAACTGCTTGCCATTGCAAACAATAAACATCTGTAATAAACCGCCATATATGGCATACTGCCTGATGCAATATCATAAAAAAGTCCATTCGGTATTATAGTATACACACTAACACCGCTGCCTTTAACTATCATACAAAACGTACAATATATAGCTAATCCAACAAAGGATATAAC